>NZ_JBFAPG010000173.1:0-11053 GCF_040675595.1 Micromonospora sp. NPDC049580 | reverse complement strand
CAGCGCCGCCGCCAGCGCCGGCCGCCGGGGACGCTGGGGCGGGAGTCCTCGACCGGGGGGCGCGGCACTGGCTGACCGGTGCCGTACAGGCCGGACCGGCTCGGGCCACCACTGACCGGAGAGCCACTGACCGGGGCACCGCTGACCGGGGCACCGCTGACCGGGGAGCCGCTGGTCGGGACGCCGCTCACCGGGGCGGCCGGCGAGCCGAACGGCAGGTTGGCGAGCAGGTCGTGCAGTACGAGGGCGGACGGTCGCTCGGCCGGGTCGTTGGCCATGCCGAGGCGCAGCACGTCGATGAGCTCGTCCGGTACGCCCGGGAGGCCGGGTAGTGGCTGGTTGAACATCTCCAGCACGGTCACCAGGCTGGGGTTGTGCTCGGACTGCCAGCGGGGCGGCCGGCCGTGCATCACCGCGTAGAGGGTGGCGCAGAGCGCGTACACGTCGACGGCCGGCGACGGCGGGCTGTGGCTGAACATCTCCGGCGGCGCGTACGCCGGGGTGAGCACCTCCAGGGTGACCGAGGCGTCGCGCGCCTCGGCCAGCACGGCCAGCCCGAAGTCGGCCAGCACCGCCGAGTTGAAGTGCGAGTAGAGGATGTTCGCGGGCTTCACGTCCCGGTGCAGCACCCCGGCCCCGTGCGAGTGCGCCAACGCATCCGCGATCTTGATGCCGAGATCGCGGGCCTCCACCGGGCCGAGCGGCGAGCTGCGCATCCGCTCGGCGTACGACCCGTCACAGAGTTCCATGATCAGGTATGGGTGCTGGTCGACGGTGACGCCGACGTCGAAGAGGTCCACCACGTGCGGGTGCGACGACATCCGCCCGGCGGCCCGCGCCTCGCGCAGGAAACGGGCCTGGTCGCGCTCGCTGTCCAGCGTGCGGTTCTCGACCTTGACGGCGACCTCTCGGCCGACCGAGATCTGGGTGGCCTGGTAGACGGTGGCGTAGCCGCCTCGGGCAAAGACCCGCAAATCAGTCAGACCGGGCACGATCGGCACCGGCAAGCCACCGGTCGGGGTGTCGGTCACCGCTCGAAAATACCCAACCCGGCCGGCGGCTCAGCGCGCCGCGTCCGCCGGAGCGGCACCGGCCGCGCCGGGCGCCTCTCCGGCGCCTCCCGGCACGTCGACATCGGCCGACGTGGAGGCAGCGGGCGCAGCGGAAGCGGGGGCGGGAGACGCGGCAGCGGTGTCGGCGGCGGCCGGCGTGCCCCGGCGAGCGTCCATCCGCAATCCGACCGCGGTGGCCACCGCGCCCAACCCCTCCCAGGCGGCCACGCCGAAGAACCGGTCCGGGGCGATGTCGGCCAGCACGGCGATGCTGAACACGGTGAAGGTGACCAGCCGGAAGACCACCGTGAACCGGTAGAACGCCCGCCACTCGGTGACCGTCGCGAGCAGGTAGTAGACGCCCATGTTGAACGACGCCATCGAGGACGCCAGCAGGAACGTGCCGGTGTAGTCGCCGGCGCCACGCGTCGCCGGCACCTCGAACCCGAGCAGGCGCAGCTGCGCCTCCGGCCAGAGCAACCCGACCGCGCCCATCACCAGCGCCAGTACGCCGAAGACCGCGATGGTCCACCCCGCGACGGAACGCGGCAGCTTCATGAGGGCCTCCCCAGGCACGGCGACGGTCGCCACTGTGGACCACCGCACGGTGGTGACACGCTAGCCCCTCACCCCGACCACCACATCCCCAGAACCGCCAAAACCGCCCCACCCCACCCCCACCCCACCCGCCACCCACCGCGGCGATCATGAAGTTATTGCCACCGATATCGGCGTGTCGGCGCAATAACTTCGTGATCAACGGGCGGGAGACCCCGGGCGGGGGCCCGGGGCGGGGGAGGGGTTAGGGGAGGGTTAGGCGGGTTTGGAGGGCTTTGGCTGCTGCTCGTTCGCTGCGTTGTTCGGTGGCGTACGCGAGGCGGACCGCCTCGTCGGCGCAGGACCGCGCCTCCGCCGCGTGGCCGCAGGCCGCCAGCGCCTCGGCGAGCACGCTCGCCGCGATCACCTGACTGCGCACGTCCTCGGCGGGCGCGGTGACCGCCCGTCGGGCCCAGTCCAGCGCCTGCTCCCGCTGACCGTGGGCGAGCAGCGCCGACGCGTACCGGGCCATGGTCTGGCGGCGGGAGAAGAGCAGGGAGGGCGCGTTGGCGGCAGCCGTCGCCACCGGGGCGAGCAGCCCGACCGCGGTCGCCGGATCACCGGCGGCCAGTCGGGCGGTGGCCAGCAGCACCCGGGGCGCGACCTGCGCCGGCGCCTGCGGGTTGTGCGGTTCGACGGCCGTCAGCACCGCTCGGGCGGCCTGCTCGGCGGTCTCGTGGTCGCCCATGTCCAGCGCCACGAAGCCGCGCAGCGTGCCGGCCATTCCGGTGAGCAGCGGGTGTGAGGTCTGGTCGGCGTACGCCAGGGCGTCGGTGAGCAGGTCGGCCGCGTGCTCCGGCTCGCCCAGCCCACGGGCCACGACGGCCCGGACGACCAGCGCGAACCCGCGCCCCCAGTCGTCGGACGCGGCGGCGAACTCGCGGTACGCCCGGCGGGCCTCCCGGTCCGCCTCGGCCAGCTCGCCCAACTCGGCGGTGGCGAACGCCGCGACCGCGCGCAGCGTGCCCACCGCCCACGCCTCGCCGACCCGCTCGCCGAAGGGCAGGAAGACCTGCGCCATCCGGCACGCCTCGCGCAGCCGACCGGCGAGCAGCCGGGCGAACGCGGTGGTGCCCCGCAGCCAGGCCCGCCCGTACGGGTCCTTCAGTTCGGCGAAGAGCCGGGCGGCCCGGCCGAGGACGGCATCGGTGCCGGCGAAGTCACCCCGGGTCGTGGTCACCCAGGCCAGGTTCTGCAGCGACCAGGCCTGCCCACGCCGATCCTGTGCGCTGAGGCTGACCTGGTAGGCGGCAGCCAACCGGCTGCTCGCCTGGCTGAGCCGACCGGCCACGAAGTCGCCCATGCCGAGCCGACGCATGGCGGACGCGCGCAGCGCGGGCAGCCCGCCGGCCGTGGCCACCTGCAACGCCTCCTGCCAGGCGGCCTCCGCCCGACCCTGGTCGCCGAGGGTCTGCTGGGCCTGCCCGGCGAGCAGCAGGGCGCTGGCACGGGTGGCTTCGTCCCCCGCGTTGGCGGCGATCTTCTCGGCGAAGGCGAGCGCGTCGGCGACCCGGCCGATCTGCAGCAGCGCACGGGCGTGCACCACCCGGTCGGTCGCCGGTATCCCGTCGCGGGCCAGCTCGCTGGCGCGTTCGGCGTACTCGACGGCGAGCGCGGGCTCCCCGGCGGACAGCGACCGGCGGGCGGCCCGGCCGAGCGCGGCGACCCCGAGCGGGACCACGGCGCGGGCCGGCGCGTCCGGTCGCAGTTTCACCGCGTCGGCGAGCGTGGCGGCCCGCTGGACGTGCATGGCGACGAAGTCGTCGCGTGCCTCCTCGGTGAACCCGCCCACCCCGCCGGTCGTGACCCCGTCGACGGGCGCCGCCCAGCGGGCCAGCGCGGCGTGCCGCTCGGCCAGTTCCGCCTTGCTCACCCCGGCGTACGCGGCCTCTCGCATGAGCGGGGTGGCGAACGCGTAGCCGGCGCGGGTGCGGTGCAGCATGCGGCGTTGCAGCAGCTCCTCGACGGCCCGGTCGAACTCCACGGCGACCACCGCCGAGGGCCTCCCGTCGCGGCCGGCTCGCTGCTCGCGCAGCGCCTCCAGCGCGCCGGTCGGCACCGTGTCACCGACCACCGCCGCGTCCCGCAGGACGGAACGGGCGTCCGGTGGCAGCGCGTCGATCCGGGCGGCCAGGACGGCCGCGAGGTCCCGGGAGAGCAGCCGGCTGCCCAGGGAACCGGGTACGAGGCGCCAGCCGGCCGGCGTGCTCGGGTCACCGGACGCGGGCCGCTCGGCGGTCAGCGCGCCGCGTTCGATCAGCAGGGTGACCAGCTCCGCGAGGTAGAACGGGTTGCCCTGGGCGGTGGCGAGCAGTCGGTCCGCGTCGGCCGGTGGCAGCTTCCCGCCGCCGAGGTAGCTGGTGAGCAGCCGGGCGGCGTCGGCGCCCCGCAGCGGCGGCAGGGAGTGCACCTCGGCGTCCGCGACGCGGGTCAGCGCACCGGCGGTGCGGACCAGCTCGGGGCGGCCGAGCAGCAGCACGAGCACCGGGCCGGTGAGTCGGGAGAGGGTCCCCCCGAGAGCGCGGATGGTTTCGGGGGTGGCGTCGTGCAGGTCGTCCACCACGATCACCAGGGGCGCCTCCGAGGCGAGCCCGCTGAGCAGGTCGGCGACGGCGTTCGGCACCGCCTCGGCATCGGCGGGCGAGGCGGTCGTGCTGCCCCACTCGCCGTTGTCGGTGCCGCCGTGCACGGGCAGTTCGGCGTACCCGAGCAGGGTGAGCAGTTGGTCGGTGGCGATCGCGGGCGTCTCGCCGGCGGAGCGGGCGAGCCGCTGACCGAGCCGCCGCAGCCGCTCCTCCACGGCCGGCCGGGTCAGCGCGGTTGCCGCGTCACCGGGCAGACCGACCGCGGCACGGACCAGGTCGGCCAACGGCGCGAGCCTGCGCCGCTCACCGAAGGCGGCGCACCGCACCGAGAGCACCCGGGCGCCGGTGTGCGCGGCGTACCGGCCGGCGCCCACGTCGTACCCGGCGGCGAGGCGCTCGACCTCGGCGGCGAACCGGGACTTGCCGATGCCCGCCTCGGCGGTCATCAGCAGCACCCGCGGGTCACCCTGGTCGATCACCTCGGCGAGTCGGCCGGCGACCCGGCCGATCTCGGTCTCCCGGCCCACGTAGGGCGCCTCGTCGCCGAGACCCGACCGGGTGCCCGGCGCGTCCAGCAGGCCCAGCAGCTCGTACGCCTCGACCGGCTCGCGCTTGCCCTTGAGCCGCAGCGGGCGCAGCGCGCGCCAGGAGGCGACGTGCCGGGTCGCGGCGGCGGTCCGTCCGCCGGCGTAGACCGCGCCGACCGCGGCGGCGTCGGCCAGCCGGGCGGCGGTGTTCACCGTGTCGCCGATGACCGTGTATTCGATGGCCGCCTGGATGCCGGCGATGACGTCGCCGGTGTTCAGGCCGACCCGCAGGCCGAGCGGCGCACCGCCGCCGCGCTCGTCGTCGAGCACCCGGCGCACGGCCCGCTGCATGGACAGGGCGGCCCGGACGGCCCGTTCGGCGTCGTCCTCGTGTGCCACCGGCGCCCCGAAGACCGCCATGATCCCGTCGCCGGTCAGCTTGTCGACGTGCCCGCCGAACGTCTTCACCGCCCCGGCGAGGGAGGCGAGCACCCGGTCGGTGACCGCTCCGACCCGCTCCGGGTCGAGGTCCTCCGACCAGGAGGTGAATTCGGAGAGGTCACCGAAGAGCACTGTGACGACCCGACGCTCGGCCGCCGGCAACGTGGCGGCGGCCGGCAGCGCGGCACCGCAGTTGTGGCAGAACCGTGCGCCGGGGACAGCGACAGTTCCGCACACCGGGCAGGTCACATGTGCTCCAACCCACTGACCCCCGGCGCGGATTCCCCGGTGTCGACGCCCAGATACTCCAACTGGGCACGGACCGACCATTCCGCGGCCCACCAGAGCGAGCGGTCCACGTCGGCGTAGACCGCCGCGACCACCTCCGCCGGTGTCCGCGCGCCGGCGGCGACCGCCGCCCGGACCTGGTCGAGGCGGGCCCGGCGGTGGGCAAGGTAGAAGGTGGCGGCGGCGGCGCAGTCGGCCAGCGCCGGGCCGTGCCCGGGCAGCGCCGGAATTCCGGTGTACGCGGACAGCAGCTCCAGGCTGCTCAGGTAGTCGCCGAGGTGCCCGTCGGGGTGGGCCACCACGGTGGTGCCGCGGCCGAGGATGGTGTCACCGGTGAGCACCGCCCGCTCGTCGCCGTGCTCGACGACGAAGCAGACCGAGTCGGCGGTGTGCCCCGGGGTGTCCAGCAGTCGGATGCCCAGGCCGAAGCCGCCCAGGTGCGCATCGGTCAGGGGCGTACCGCCGATGGTGTGCGCCGGGTCGACGGCGAGGACGTGCACCCCGCCGAGCAGTTCGCTGAGCCGGGCGGCGCCCTCGGTGTGGTCGGGGTGGCCATGCGTGATCAGAATCAGCGCGATCGGGCCGTGCGCGGCGATCGCCGCCAGGTGCCCCTCGTCGGCCGGCCCGGGGTCGACGACCACCGCCGGTTCACCCGGTGCCGCGCGCAGCAGCCAGGTGTTGGTGCCGTCGAGGGTCATCGGGCCGGGGTTCGGCGCGCGCAGCAGTGTCACCCAGCTCGGCAGCCTGTCGGCCAGCGCCGCAGTCGCCCCAGTCACGTGCCCGCTCATGGCTGCGATCGTACGACCCTGCCCGCCACGGCCCGCGATCATGCAGGTCCAGCCCCTGATTCATCCCTGTTCAGGGCTTTCCTCCGGGCGCGACGGCGCACGATCGCGGGACGGTGGCGGTGCGGTCAGGCGACCTCGACGATCAGTTCGATCTCCACCGGGGCGTCCAGGGGCAGCTCGGCGACCCCGACGGCGCTGCGGGCGTGGCGGCCGGCCTCGCCGAAGACGGTGCCGAACAGGTCGGAGGCGCCGTTGATCACGGCGGGCTGGCCGATGAAGCCGGGGGCCGAAGCCACGAACCCGGTCAGCTTGACCACCTTGACCACGTTCTCCAGGCCGACCAGCGAGTCGACGGCCGCCAGCGCGTTGAGCGCACACCGCTGGGCCAGGTCCTTGGCCTGCTCGGCGGAGATGCCGGCACCGACCTTGCCGGTCGCCAGCAGCTTGCCCTCGGCGATCGGCAGCTGGCCGGAGACGTAGACGTGCTGCCCGGACTGCACGGCCGGCACGTAGCTGGCCACCGGCGGCACCACGTCGGGCAGTTCGAGGCCCAGCTCGGCGAGCTTCGCGTGGGGGCCGTTGCTCATGCCTTGGGCCGCTTCAGGTACGCCACCAGCTGGTCGGGGTTGGGGCCGGGGACCACGGCGACGAGTTCCCACCCGTCCTCACCCCAGTTGTCGAGGATCTGCTTGGTCGCGTGGACCAGCAGAGGGACCGTGGAGTATTCCCACTTCTGCATCGCTGGAGGGCTCCCTCGTGGTGCGGACTTCGTCGGGCACAGCCTACGGTCCGCTGGCCGGACGAGGCGCGGGACGCTGCTCCGGCGTGGCCGGCAGCTCTCCACAGGGCCCCTGGTGCTCGTACCCCTGGGGGCAGCGCGACCGGTCGGGCAGCAGCAGGTCGCAGAAGACCCGGTGGCGGTTGTTCTGGTCGTCGGCGTTGGACACGGTGGTCTCGCCGGCGTCCAGCTCCGGTAGGAAGCCCAGCGACTCGGCGACTCGACCGGCCAGCAGGGTCGCCGAGGCCAGGTCGGGCACCCGGATCGGCAGGTGGATGACGAACCCGGGCTCGTCGTCGTCCCGCAGCCGCTCGCCGGGCCGGCTCGACCCCCGGATCACCTCCGGGGGCTCCGGAACCCGACGGTACGACCGCTCGTTGATGGGCAGGCTGCCGAACGGCCCGCCGGCCACCTCTCCCACGGACCCGGGCCGGCGTTGCCGCTCGTTCGTCGGGAACTGGGTGCGAGGGATGTTGTCCGCATCGCGCATGAACTGCCTCCGGTCGTACCTCTCGGACCACGCTTCCGGCCCGGACCATTCATCCGTTCCGGCCCCCGCACCGGACGAAGGTAGGTCCACGGCGACAGTCCCGCCAACAGGACGCGCACGATCAGTCACCGGCAGTCACATATGCGACAGATGTTGGGCAGGAATCCCGACTGCGAGTGATCTCACGGTCTGGACGTGCGCGCGATGCCAAGCACCGCGCGGTAGGGGCGACACCGAACCGGCGGCTGGCCGCTACCCTTCCGGTCGGACGGTCGCACAGCGCCCGGCCGCCCGCTCGATCTCGCTCGGCGCCAGGGGTGGCGGCCGGGCGCCGCACCCCCGGGGGAACGAGATGACCCAACCGCCCAGCGGCGACCAGGCCGGCCCGCGCGCTCTTCCGTCGGCGCCCCCGGATTCCGCCGGTCAGCCCGAGACGCCGACCATCCCCGGACAGCCCGGCCCGACGGCCTCCGGCCAGTCCGATCCGGCGCCTTCCGGCCAGCCGATCTCCGGGCAACCCGACCCGACCGCCCCCTTGAGGGAGTCCGACGGGGCGACCGTCCAGGAGCGTCCCGGCTCGCCGACCGCCACCCAACCCGGCCCGGCCGCCCAGCCCGCACTTCCCGGCCCGGCCGCCCCTGCGGGCCCGTTCGCCGCTGCGGGCCCGTCCGCCCAGCCAGGCCAGCTCGCCCTTCCCGGGCAGCCCGCTCATCCCGGACAGCCCGCGCCGGGGGCGCTCCCCGCGCAGCCGGGCGTGCCGACCCAGCCCGGCCCGCCCGCTGGCGTCCCGCAGACCGACGACCCGGCCGGCACGCCGCAGTCCCCCGGGGCCCCGGGTGCGATCCCACCACCCCCGCCCGGCTACCCGCCGTACCAGGGCACCGTCGAGCCGAAGAAGAAGCGCGGCCTGCTGATCGCCGCCATCGCGCTGGTCGTGATCATGGTGCTCTGCGTGGGCGGCGGCGTCGTGGCGTTCCTGACCCTGCGCAACGCCGAATCCGGCGAGGGCGCGAAGGAGCCGGCGGTCGCCGTCGACGAGTTCCTCACCGCCGTCTACAAGGACCGGGACGCGACCAAGGCCGCCAGTCACGTCTGCGCCGCCTCTCGGGACGACAAGAAGATCGCGGCGAAGGTGGCCGAGGTGCAGAAGTACGCGTCCGAGTACCAGAACCCCCGGTTCAAGTGGACCACCCCGAAGGTCGACAACCAGACCGGCGACCGGGCCACCGTCTCCACGCGCATCACCATGACCACCGCCGACGAGAAGGTGGCCGACCAGGACCTGCGCTTCACTGTGGTGCAGAAGACGGGTTGGTGGGTCTGCGAGGTCGCCTGACCGGCAAGCCTGGATAGGCTCGACGGGTGCGTGCAGCTGAGCGGCCGTTCGACCCGGCCGGTACCGGATGGTCGGCCCGCCTTCACGTGGTGACCGGCAAGGGCGGCACCGGCAAGACCAGCGTGGCGGCGGCGCTGGCCCTGGCGCTGGCCGCCGGTGGCCGGCGCACCCTGCTGGTGGAGGTGGAGGGCCGGCAGGGCATCGCCCAGCTCTTCGGCATCGAACCGCTGCCGTACGAGGAGCGGCACCTCGCCGACACGCCGGACGGCGGTGAGGTGCGCGCGCTCGCTGTGGACGCCGAGGAGGCGTTGCTCGAGTACCTCGACATGTTCTACAAGCTGGGCGCGGCGGGCCGGGCCCTGCGCAAGCTCGGCGCCATCGACTTCGCCACGACCATCGCCCCGGGTCTGCGTGACGTGCTGCTCACCGGCAAGGTGAAGGAGGCCACCACCCGGACGTCGGGGCAGCGGCGCGCGTACGACGCGGTGGTGCTGGACGCGCCGCCCACCGGTCGGATCGGCCGCTTCCTCAACGTCACGGCCGAGACGGCGCGGCTCGCCAAGGTCGGCCCGATCAAGACCCAGAGCGAGGGGGTGTCCGCGCTGTTGCGCTCCCCGATGACCGCCGTGCACGTGGTCACGCTGCTGGAGGAGATGCCGGTGCAGGAGACGGTGGACGCCATCGCCGACCTGACCTCGCTCGGCTTCGGTATCGGGAAGGTGATCGTCAACGGCGCCCGACCTCCGCTGCCGGCCGGCCCGGCGGTCACCGCCGCGGAACTCCGGCGCGGCCTGGTCGCCGCCGGGCTGCCGGCCGATCAGGAC
Organism: Micromonospora sp. NPDC049580; assembly: GCF_040675595.1. Taxonomy (NCBI): domain Bacteria; kingdom Bacillati; phylum Actinomycetota; class Actinomycetes; order Micromonosporales; family Micromonosporaceae; genus Micromonospora; species Micromonospora sp. NPDC049580. The sequence continues at coordinate 1,347 of NZ_JBFAPG010000173.1, read as the reverse complement.
ATCGTGGCCGGGTTGCACGACGAGGCGCGAGACCAGCTCATCCGACGCGAACTGGAGGATTCGCTCCGCGCCGACCTGGTGGAGTTGGGGCTGCCGATGGTCGAGCTGCCGTTGCTGCCCGACGGGGTGGACCGGGCGGCCCTCACGACCCTGGCCCGCGCCCTCGTCAGCGCCGATTGACTCACACCTGAGCTCGGCACGGGCGCATGGACCGACGCGGCCCGATACGCTCGATTGGTGCCTTCCGAAGACGCGGCGCCGCAGCTGGACGTCGACCAGATCCTCGCCGACCCGGGCGTGCGGATCGTCGTGTGCTGCGGTGCCGGCGGGGTGGGTAAGACGACCACGGCCGCGGCGCTGGCGCTGCGGGCCGCCGAGCACCATGGCCGGCGCACGGTGGTGCTCACCATCGACCCGGCACGCCGGCTGGCCCAGTCACTGGGCCTGACCGAGCTGGACAACACACCCCGTCAGGTCAAGGGCATCGACGTCGAGGCCAGCGGCGGTGAGCTGCACGCCATGATGCTGGACATGAAGCGCACCTTCGACGACGTGGTGCTCCAGCACACCGACCCGGCGAAGGCCGCGGAGATCTTCGCGAACCCGTTCTACCAGGCGATGAGCTCGACGTTCGCCGGCACGCAGGAATACATGGCGATGGAGAAGCTGGGCCAGCTGCATGCCCGGGGCGAGTGGGACCTGATCGTGGTGGACACTCCGCCGTCCCGCTCGGCGCTGGATTTCCTGGACGCGCCGGCCCGGCTGTCCCGCTTCCTCGACGGCCGGATGCTGCGTCTGCTGCTGGCACCGGCGCGCAGCGGCGGACGGAGCATGTTCAGCCTGGTCACGGCCTCGTTCGGGATGTTCTCGAAGGTGGTGCAGAAGGTGCTCGGCGCCCAGTTGCTCACCGACCTGTCCGGCTTCGTGGCCGCCCTCGACTCGATGTTCGGGGGTTTCCGGCAGCGGGCCGAGCAGACGTACCGCATCCTGCAGGCGCGGGAGACGGCCTTCGTGCTGGTCGCGGCGCCGGAGCCGGACGCGGTCCGGGAGGCCGCCTACTTCGCGGGCCGGCTGCGGGAGGAGAAGATGCCGCTGGCCGGCCTGGTGCTCAACCGGGTGCACCGACCGGTGGTCCCGGAGCTGGACGCCGAGCAGAGTGGGGCCGCCGCGGAGCGGCTGGCCGAGCTGGGTGGGCACGAGGCCACCGCCGACGTGCTGCGGGCGCACGCCGCGCTGGCCCGTCAGGCGGTACGCGAGCAGCAGGTGGCCGCGCGGTTCACCGAGGCGTTCCCGGCGGTGCCGGCGGTGTCGGTGACGGCGCAGCCCGCCGACGTGCACGACGTCGAC
>NZ_JBFAPG010000172.1:0-11111 GCF_040675595.1 Micromonospora sp. NPDC049580 | reverse complement strand
TGTCGGACAGCTTGAAGGCGGGTACCGCCGCACCGTAGTAACGGCCCTTCTCGGCCGCCGAGTCGCCGGCGACGTCGCGCTCGGCGAGCGGCACGACCCGGAGACGCACCTCATCCCGATCGCCCTGGAGGTCGCCGCCGGCCGGCGGGAGAAGCTCCAGCTCTTCGGCGACGACTACCCCACGGCGGACGGCACCTGCGTCCGCGACTACATCCACGTCGCCGACCTGGCCCGCGCCCACCTGTTGGCGCTGGACGCCGCCACCGGGGGCCAGCACCGCATCTACAACCTCGGCAACGGCAACGGCTTCACCAACCGGCAGGTGGCCGACGTGGTCCGCGAGGTCACCGGGCACCCGCTGCCGGTCGAGGTGGCGCCGCGCCGCGAGGGCGACCCCGCCGAGCTGGTCGCCTCGTCCGCGCTGGCCCGTGACGAGCTGGGTTGGGTGCCGCAGAAGCCCACCCTGCACGACATGGTCGGCGACGCCTGGGCCTTCTACCGGACGCACGTCCTGGAGCAGTCATGACCAGCCCCACCGGCGACGTTGTCGAGCGGGCCGCCGCCGGCTTCACCGACCAGTACGGCGGCCAGGCCACCGGCCTCTGGGCCGCGCCCGGCCGGGTCAACCTGATCGGCGAGCACACCGACTACAACGACGGGTTCGTGCTGCCCTTCGCGCTGCCACTGCGTACCGTGGTCGCCGCCGACCGGCAGGATGACGAGCGCTGGACGGTCTGGTCCGAGCTCTCCGACGAGACGATCACCTTCGGCGCGGACGACGTGGCCGAGCCTGGCCGGGTGACCGGCTGGGGCGCGTACGTGGCCGGGGTGGTCTGGGCGCTGCGCGACGCCGGCCACGCGGTGCCCGGCGCCCGGCTGGCGATCGCCTCCGACGTGCCGCTGGGTTCCGGGCTCTCCTCGTCGGCCGCGCTGGAGTCGTCCGTGCTCGCCGCCCTGCTCGACCTCGGTGAGCTGGACCTGTCCCCCGAGCGGCGGCCGCGGCTGGCGCAGCGGGCGGAGAACGTCTACGTGGGCGCGCCGACCGGCATTATGGACCAGTCCGCGGTGATCCGCTGCCGCGCCGGGCACGCGCTCTTCCTCGACTGCCGCGACGAGTCCGTCGAGCACATCCCGTTCGACCTGGACGCCGCCGGGCTGGCCGTGCTGGTCATCGACAGCCGCGCACCGCACCGGCACGCCGACGGGGAGTACGCCGCCCGCCGCCGCTCCTGTGAGGCGGCCGCCAAGGCGCTCGGCGTCGCCGCGCTGCGCGACGTGGCCGTCGACCAGCTCGACAGCGCACTGGCCCGCCTCGACGACGAGGAGACCCGACGGCGCGTCCGGCACGTGGTCACCGAGGACCAGCGTGTGCTGGACACGGTGGCGCTGCTGCGCGCCGGCCGGGTCCGGGACATCGGCCCGCTGCTCACCGCCTCGCACGTCTCCATGCGCGACGACTTCGAGATCACCGTGCCGGAGATCGACACGGCAGTCGAGGCGGCGCTGTCGGCCGGCGCGCTGGGTGCCCGGATGACCGGCGGCGGGTTCGGCGGCTGCGTCCTCGCCCTGGTGGAGACCGATCGCGCCGAGGCGGTGGCGGCAGCCGTCACGGCCGCGTACGCCGAACGCGGTTTCACCGCCCCCACCACGCTCCCGGTCCTCCCCGCCCCCGGCGCAACCCGCCTGAACTGACCCCACCCCCAACCCCCACCCCACCCCCGCACCCCGTCACCCAGGTTGATCAAGAGGTTTGCGCCAAAATCCGGGCTCGGACTGACGCAAACCTCTTGATCACCGGCCGAGGCGGCGGGGTGGGGTGGGTGGGGGTGGGTTAGTTGGCTTCGACGATCATGGCGGCGCCTACCGTGCGGTTGGTGGCCTCATCGATGATGACGAAGCCGCCGGTGGTGCGGTTGCGGCGGTACTCGTCGGCGAGGAGCGGCACCGTCGTGCGCAGCCGCACCCGGCCGATCTCGTTGAGTCGCAGCTCGTCGGCCGACTCGTCGCGGTGCAGCGAGTTGATGTCCAACCGATAGTGCAGCCCCCGCACGATTGCCCGTGCCGACCGGGTGGTGTGCTTGATCGCGTACCGGCCGCCGACCCGCAGCGGGCTGGTCTCGTCCATCCAGCAGACCATCGCCTCGATGTCCTGGGCGACCGCCGGCGCGTTGTTCGGCCGGCAGATCATGTCGCCCCGGGAGATGTCGATCTCGTCGGCCAGCCGTACCGTCACCGACATCGGCGGGAACGCCTCCGCGACCGGCCCGTCGGCGGTCTCCACGGCGGCGATCCGGCTGGTGAAGCCGGACGGCAGCACCATCACCTCGTCGCCCGGCTTCAGCACACCGGAGGCGACCTGACCGGCGTAACCCCGGTAGTCGGTGACCGTCGTGGACTGGGGGCGGATCACGTACTGCACGGGGAACCGGACGTCGACCAGGTTGCGGTCGCTCGCGATGTGCACCCGCTCCAGGTGGTGCAGCAGCGACGGGCCCTCGTACCACGGCATGTTCTCCGACCGGGTGACGATGTTGTCGCCGCGCAGCGCCGAGATCGGCACCACGGTCAGATCCGGTACGTCGAGCTTCGCGGCGAACGCGGTGAACTCGTCGGCGATCCGCTCGTAGACCTCCTGCGACCAGTCGACCAGGTCCATCTTGTTGACACACAGAACCAGGTGCGGCACCCGCAGCAGCGAGCAGAGGAACGCGTGCCGACGGGACTGCTCGACCAGGCCCTTGCGCGCGTCCACCAGGATCAGCGCCAGGTCGGCCGTCGAGGCGCCGGTGACCATGTTGCGGGTGTACTGGATGTGCCCGGGGGTGTCCGCGATGATGAACTTGCGTCGGGGCGTGGCGAAGTACCGGTACGCCACGTCGATGGTGATGCCCTGCTCCCGCTCGGCGCGCAGGCCGTCGGTGAGCAGCGCCAGGTTGGTGTACTCGTCGCCACGGGCCGCGCTGACCGCCTCCACCGCCGCCAGCTGGTCGGTGAAGAGCGACTTGGTGTCGTAGAGCAGCCGGCCGATCAGGGTCGACTTGCCGTCGTCCACGCTGCCGGCGGTGGCGAACCGCAGCAGGTCCATCGGCCGCGCCTCCGGGGTGGCCTCGGTGCCGGCAACGGCCGGGGCCACAATCTCGGTGGTCATCAGAAGTACCCCTCCCGCTTGCGGTCCTCCATGGCGGCCTCGCTGACCCGGTCGTCACCACGGGTCGCGCCCCGCTCGGTGATCCGCGTGGCCGCCACCTCCTCGATGACCTTCTCCACGGTGTCCGCGTCCGAGCGGACCGCCGCGGTGCAGGAGGCGTCGCCGACGGTGCGGTAGCGCACCTGCGCCTTGAACCGTTCCTCACCCGCGCGGGGACGGAAGAACTCGTTGACCGCGTAGAACATTCCGTCCCGCTCGATCACCTCGCGCTCGTGCGCGTAGTAGATCGACGGTAGCGGGATGCGCTCCCGGGCGATGTAGTGCCACACGTCCAGCTCGGTCCAGTTGGACAGCGGGAAGACCCGGATCGACTCGCCCGGGTGGTGCCGGCCGTTGTAGAGCGACCACAGCTCCGGGCGCTGATTCTTCGGATCCCACTGGCCGAACTCGTCGCGGAAGCTGAACACCCGCTCCTTGGCCCGCGCCTTCTCCTCGTCGCGGCGGGCGCCACCGAACAGCGCGTCGAAGCGGTGCTTCTCGACCGCGTCCAGGAGCACCGGCGTCTGGATCCGGTTGCGCATCCCGTCACCGGACTCGCGGACCAACCCGCTGGCCAGGGCCTCCGGCACGCTCGCCACCACGAGGTGCAACCCCAGCTCGGCGACCCGCTGGTCGCGGTATTCGAGCACCTCGGGGAAGTTGTGCCCGGTGTCGACGTGCATGACGGGAAAGGGAATGTTGGCCGGAGCGAACGCCTTCTGCGCCAACCGCAGCATGACGATCGAGTCCTTGCCGCCGGAGAAGAGCAGCACCGGGCGTTCCATCTCGGCGACAACCTCGCGCATCACGAAGATGCTCTCCGCCTCAAGGGCGTCCAGGTGGGAGACCCGGTAGGCCGCGGGGGACGTCATGACACTCGCTCGCTCATCCGATTTCCAGACCTTTCCGGTCGGACATGTCAAGAAGTGCGCTCAGGCTACCCGGAATGCCTCTGCAGCGCTGCAAGCAACCGGTTGGCGAGATCCTTGCGACAGACCAGCAGGTCCGGCAGGCGCGGATCCGCCTCGTTGTATCGAAGCGCAGAACCGTCGATCCGGGAAGCGTGTAGTCCGGTGGCCGTCGCCACAGCCACCGGGGCCGCCGAATCCCACTCGTACTGCCCACCCGCGTGGATGTACGCGTCCACCTCGCCGGTCACCACCGCGGCGATCTTCGCACCGGCCGAACCCATCGGCACCAGGTGCGCGCCGACGTCCTCGGCCAGGTCGGTGAGGAACACCGGCGGTCGGCTCCGGCTCGCCGCCAGGCGGATCTTGCGCTCACCGGCCGTCGCCGCCTCCACCGTCATCGGCGGGTACGCGGGCGGGTAGTCGGTGCCCAGCACCCGGTGCTGCGCCGGCAATCCCACCGCTCCGGCGACCAGCCCGTGCGGGCTCGGCGCGCTCCGCGTCCAGAGGGCGACGTGCACGGCCCAGTCCGAGCGGCCCTCCTCGGCGAACTCCCGGGTGCCGTCCAACGGATCGATGATCCACACGCGGTCCGCGGTCAGCCGGGACACCGCGCCGGTGTTCACCTCGGCCGCCCAGGCCAACCGCGAGCCCTCGTCCTCCTCGGAGAGCACCGCGTCGCCCGGCCGCCACCGCGCCAACTCCGTGCGGATCAGGTCGTGCGACACCTTGTCCCCGGCTGACTTCAGCGCGCCCGTGTCCGCGAAGCCCAACTCCGCACGCAGGTCGAGCAGCGCCTGACCGGCCCGGGAGGCCAACCACCGGGCGAACGCCCCGTCGATCATCGGAGGACTGCCCATCTGCCCGCTCCCGTCGCCTCGCCGCGGCCCGTGCCCGCACGCACCGATCGGCCGCGACCCGCGTCGCCGGTCACGGCACGCCGAAAGGCGCAGACTACCGGCCAACCGTTTCCGATCCGGTACGCCCCGCCCGGCTCAACCGCCGTGATACAGGTTCTGGGTCGGCTCCACGCCCTTGACGATCACCGACTCCACCACATCGGCGGCCCGGTCCACCAGGAAATCGAGTTCCTTACGCTCCGCCGCGCCGAAATCCGACAGCACGTAATCCGCCGGATCCTGCCGCCCCGGCGGCCGACCCACGCCGAACCGCACCCGGACGTAGTCCTTGGTGCCCAACGACTTGGACATCGAACGCAGGCCGTTGTGCCCGCCCTCGCCGCCGCCACACTTGATCCGCACCTGGCCGAAGCCGATGTCCAGCTCGTCGTGCACCGCGATCACCCGCGCCGGGGGCACCTTGTAGAACTGCGACAGCGCCGCGACCGGCCCGCCGGACAGGTTCATGTACGTCAGTGGCTTCACCAGCACCAGCTTCGGACCGCCGAACCCCAGCCGCCCTTCCGCGACCTCAGCCACCGCCCGCTTGTGCCGGCCGAACCGCGCGCCCAACCGCCCCGCCAGCAGCTCCACCACCATGAACCCGACGTTGTGCCGGTTCCCGGCGTACTCCCGGCCCGGATTGCCCAGGCCGACCACCAGCCACGGCCCCGCCTCGTCCGTCACGACCCGCCCCTCCCGCCGTCTTCACCGACTCCCGATACGCCGGCAGGCGCCCCCGAAACTCGGGGACGCCTGCCGCACGATACGAACCGATCAGGCCTCGGTACGCGCCTCGGTGTTCTCCGCGCCCTCGGCGGCCGGGGCGGCGTCCGCACCCTCGGAGCCCTCGGTGACCTCGCCGGTCTCGGCCTCGGCCTCCTCGGTGGCCTCCTCGACCTCGGGCAGCGTCGCCTCGAGCTGCTCGGCGGTCGGCGCGGCGGTCACCGCGGCGACCGGCAGCGTCGGGTCGACGGCCAGCTCGACACCGCTGGGCAGCTCGACGTCGCCGGCGGTCACCGAGGAGCCCGCCTCCAGGCCCTCGATCGACGCCTCGAGGTGGTCCGGCACCTTGGTGGCGTCCGCAGTCACCGAGAGGGTGTCGTGGTCGTGCACGATCAGGGTGTCGCGGGCGGCCTCGCCGGTCAGCTGGACCGGAACGTCGACGGTGACCTGCTCGCCCCGGCGAACCAGGATGAGGTCGACGTGCTCGAAGGTGTCCCGGATCGGGTCCCGCTGGATCGCCTTCGGCAGCGCCAGCACCTGGGTGCCGTCGGTGATGTCGATCGCGAAGAGCTGGTTGGCACCGCCCTTGCGGATCGCGGCGGCGAACTCCCGCGACGGCAGCGCGATGTGCTTGGGCTTCTCGCCGTGGCCGTACAGCACGGCGGGCACCTTGCCGGCCCGGCGGGTACGACGGGCACCACCCTTGCCGAACTCGGTGCGGGGCTCGGCGCTGATCTTTACCTCGGACACGGGGAAACTCCTGATGCTTTTCGCTGCGGCGGCTTGTCGTCTTGCGGTGCTGGGGCGAGGGGCTCGCTGGGGCTCATGCGTCATGAACGACTGCCCGGAGCACCGCGTCGATGACGGTGCCTCCGTGCGGCGCTCTTCAGCGGCCCGCCGGGCACCCTCGCCGTGGCAACCGCACCAGTCTACCCGAGCTGTTTCCCGGGTTTCCGGCAGTCCCCGGTCACGGCTCCAGGCTGGCCCGCCGACGGTGTTCCCCGCCAGCGTGCCAGCCCGTTTCGACCAGTTTGTCAGCTCCGGCCGGCCGACTCGGCCATCTTCAGCTCAGGCCACCGAAGAGAGTGGTCACCGAGCCATCGTCGAAGACCTCCCGGATCGCCCGCGCCAGCAGCGGCGCGATCGACAGCACGGTCAGCTTGTCCAGCTGCTTCTCCGGCGGCAACGGCAGCGTGTTGGTCACCACGATCTCGCTGATCGAGCTGTTCTTCAGCCGCTCGGTCGCCGGGTCCGACAGGAGCGCGTGGGTGGAAGCGACCACGATCTCCGCCGCGCCCGACTCCTTGAGGATGTCCGCGGCCTTGGCGATGGTGCCACCGGTGTCGATCATGTCGTCGACGATCAGGCAGACCCGACCCTCGACCTCGCCGACCACCCGGTTCGCCACGACCTGATTCGGCTTCATCGGGTCACGGGTCTTGTGGATGAACGCCAGCGGGCAGCCACCCAACCGGTCGGTCCACCGCTCGGCCACCCGCACCCGGCCGGAGTCCGGTGCCACCACGGTCATCGGGCGGCCGGCGTACTTGTGCTCCACGTACTCGGCGAGGATGTCCATCGCGAAGAGGTGGTCCACCGGGCCGTCGAAGAAGCCCTGGATCTGCGCGGTGTGCAGGTCGACGGTGAGGATGCGGTTCGCGCCGGCGGTCTTCAGCAGGTCCGCCACCAGGCGGGCCGAGATCGGCTCCCGACCCCGGTGCTTCTTGTCCTGGCGCGCGTACGGGTAGAACGGCAGCACGACGGTGATCCGCTTCGCCGACCCCCGCTTCAACGCGTCCACCATGATCAGGGTCTCCATGACCCAGGTGTTCACCCCGTGCGTCACGGACTGCACCACGAAGGCGTCCGAACCACGCACCGAGTCCTTGAACCGTACGAAAATCTCGCCGTTGGCGAACTCGTACGCGTCGGCCGGCGTCGGTGCCACACCGAGCACCTCGCCGATCTCCTTGGCCAGTTCCGGGAAACCCCGTCCGGAGAAGAGCATCAGGCTCTTGCGGTTTTCGGCGACGATGCTGCCCATGGGCCCGTCTGCTCCCGTTTGTCGGCGGTACCCGGCCCGGTGGTGGTGGGTCGGGGACTATTCGGTTGCAGTATCTCCCGCGCCGGACGCGCCGCCCACCGTCTCGGCCCGCCCGTGCATTGCCTCACTGTCGCTTGCGGTGCCGGCCACCTCCGACGCACCCTCCGCGTCGCCGGCGCGCTGCGCGGCCTCGGCCGCCGCCGTACCGGCCCGCCGCTTCACCACCCAGCCCTCGATGTTGCGCTGGCGCGCGCGGGCGACACCCATCGCGCCCGGCGGCACGTCGTCCACGATCACCGAGCCGGCCGCCGTGTACGCGCCGTCACCCACCTCGACCGGCGCGACGAACATGTTGTCCGCCCCGGTCCGGGCGTGGCTGCCGATCACCGTGCGGTGCTTGTTGACCCCGTCGTAGTTGACGAAGACCGACGCGGCGCCGATGTTGGTCTGCTCGCCGATCGTCGCGTCACCCACGTACGTCAGGTGCGGCACCTTCGAGCCGGGCCCGATCTCGGACTTCTTCACCTCGACGAACGTGCCGACCTTCGCCTTCTCGCCCAGCCGGGCCTCCGGCCGCAGGTACGCGTACGGCCCCACGCTGGCGCCCGCGCCCACCTCGGCGCCCACCGCGTGGCTGCGCACCACCGACGCCGCCGGGCCGACGATCGTGTCGATCAGCGTCACGTCCGGCCCGACCAGCGCGCCCGCGCCGACCACCGTGGCCCCGCGCAGCTGGGTGTTCTGGTCGATGACCGCGTCGCGGTCCAGCGCCACCGTCACGTCGATCCAGGTGGTCGCCGGGTCGAGCAGGCTCACCCCGGTGCGCATCCACGCCTCGTTGACCCGGTCGCGCAGCAGTCGCCGCAGCGACGCCAACTCCACCCGGTCGTTGCAGCCCAGCGTCTCGACGTGGTCGACGGCCACGTGCACCGCGACCGGCTCGCCGACGGACCGGAGCAGGCCGAACACGTCGGTCAGATACTCCTCGCCCTGGTCGTTGTCGGTGGAGAGCTTGCCCAGCGCGTCGCGCAGCCGCACCGCGTCGAACGCGTAGATGCCGGCATTGATCTCCCGGATCGCGCGCTGGGTCGCGTCGGCGTCGCGCTCCTCGACGATCTGCTCCAGCCGGCCGTCGGCGTCCCGGACGATCCGCCCGAGCCCGGTCGGATCGGGCACCTCGGCCGCCAGCACGGTGGCCGCCGCGGCGGCCTCCTCGTGCGCGGTCACCAACGCGCCCACCGTCTCCGGGCGCAGCAGCGGCACGTCGCCGTTGATCACCACGACCGTGCCGGCGCCCTCCGGTACGGCGTCCAACGCGATCCGCACGGCATGTCCGGTGCCGAGCTGCTCGGCCTGGAGCACGGGCGTGGCGTCGGGGGCGATCTCGGTCAGGTGGGCCTGGACCTGGTCGGCGCCGTGGCCCACCACGACGACGGTGCGGTCGGCGGCCAGCGGCCCGGCCGCGCTCAGCACGTGGCCGAGCAGCGTACGGCCGAGCAGGGGGTGCAACACCTTGGGCAGTGTCGACTTCATCCGCTTGCCCTCACCGGCGGCGAGCACGACGACGGTACGAAGGTGGGGCTGGGGCACGACGTGGCTCCCGTCGGGACGGCGGACACTCTCGCGGCCATGCTAACCACGCGGCCCGGCAGCGCGTCCTCTTACCCCCAGCAGAACCCAAAACGGACTTGTCGGGACAGCTCGGCCGCCAGGGTTCGAACCTGAAATACGGGTACCAAAGACCCGGGTGTTGCCAATTACACCACGGCCGATTGCAACGTCAAGAACACCGTCGCCTCAGGACGAGCATCCTGCCGGTACACCTTAACGCCCGACGGCCGCGACGCCAGCACTCCTGCCCTTCATGATCCCCTCGGCCTTGCCGACCATCGCACGTGGCTCGTGACCGAGGCGGCGGTGACACCCCGCGCGGGAAACCGCTCGGGCGGCACCCCACAGCGAATGGAGGGTGGGCCCTGAGCAGGGCTTTAGGACGCACGTACGACAGCTTTTTCAAACTTCCCCGTGCGATCTACCGAGCCGTAAGTTACGGTGACGTAGGCGTAGGTTCGTGATCGTTTCCGTCCCCTCTGCGAGGTGCCATGTCCACTACCATGCTCGAACCCAACACCGCCGGCCCAGGCCCGAAACCGCTCACCGACGGCAGCCAGTCCAACGGGATCCTGGCCGCCCTGTGGGCCTTCGTCGTGATCCCCTTCGTGGCCCTGCTGGTCGCCGTGCCGATCGCCTGGGGCGGCTGGCTGGGCTGGAGCGACGTGATCATCGGCCTGGTCTGGTACGTGGTTTCCGGGCTCGGCATCACGGTGGGCTTCCACCGCTATTTCACGCACGGCTCGTTCAAGGCCAAGCGTTGGCTGCGGGTGACCCTGGCGGTCGCGGGTTCGCTGGCGGTACAGGGCGAGATCATCCAGTGGGTGGCCGACCACCGGCGGCACCACGCCTTCTCCGACCTGGAGGGTGACCCGCACTCGCCGTGGCGTTTCGGCACCAGTTTCTGGGCACTGACGCGGGGTCTGTTCCACGCACACGTGGGCTGGCTGTTCCGCCGCGAGCTGTCCAACCGGGAGCGGTTCGCACCGGATCTGATCGCCGACCGCGACATCAGCCGGGTGGACCGACTGTTCCCCGCGCTGGTGGCCGTCTCACTGCTCGGCCCGGCGCTGATCGGGGGCCTGGTGACCTGGTCGTGGCAGGGCGCGCTCACCGCGTTCTTCTGGGCCGGGCTGGTCCGGATCGGCCTCCTGCACCACGTCACCTGGGCGATCAACTCGGTCTGCCACGTGTACGGCGAGCGCCCGTTCGCGATGCGCCAGGGCGACCGCGCGTCGAACTTCTGGCCGCTGGCGATCCTGTCGTTCGGTGAGAGCTGGCACAACCTGCACCACGCGGACCCGACCAGCGCGCGGCACGGTGTGCTGCGTGGTCAGGTGGACATCTCGGCCCGGGTGATCTGGCTGTTCGAGAAGGTCGGCGCGGCGTCGCAGGTGCGCTGGCCGAAGCCCGAACGTCTCGCGGCCAAGCTCGTGAAACCGGTCGCACCCCGGTAAACCGGGCGGTGCCGCGGGGTGCCACCTGGCAGGATGGCCGGGTGGCCGAGCGGAGCGGGGGGCCGGACGGCTCGGCGGACGGGGGGGCCGAGCCCGATCCGGGTACGGTCGGACGGCACGGCAGGCCGGACGGGCCGCCCGCCAGTGAGGCGACGACGTGAGCGGGCACAGCGGAGGCACCATTCCACGGCAGGGCGTCACCGAGCGCCAGCGAGGCGGCGACATGCCCGAGGTCAGTGACGAAGCCGGCGGCCGGCGTGCGGTGCCGGCCGCGGCGGC
>NZ_JBFAPG010000171.1:0-11146 GCF_040675595.1 Micromonospora sp. NPDC049580 | reverse complement strand
GGCGGGACTCTCTCCGGGTCCCGCCGCGGTTCCGTGCTCCCGGCCGGTTGGGTGCCGACCGGGAACACCGCGTCAGGCGGTTGTCAGTCCTCGGGTCGCCAGCTCGCTGAGCGACGCGCCGCCGTTACCGCCGAGCGCCGCCCGAGCCACCGCCGGTTTGCGCAGCTCGAACACCTCGACGAGGATCGTCGGCGCCTCGGACCGGCGGCGGATCCCGTCGATCTCCTGCCGGTCAGGGTTGAACGGCAACGTCTGCCACTGATTCGCGGTCTCCTGCCAGCCGGACGAGATGGCCGCGGCCAGGCCGTCGAGCAGGCTCTCGTAGTTCTCCCGGCTGATCGCGCGACCCAGCCCGTACCGCTCGCGCAGGGCGAGAATCTTGGGCGGAGCCTCTCCGGAGTAGCTGTTGTTGATTCCGAGCCACCAGTGGGCGAAGTACGTGCCCTGGTAACCCTGGGCCAGGTAGCGCGACCCGTCGTGGTGCACCTCGATGATGAAGTTGTGCACCTGCGGGAACTGGCAGTCGAGCAGCAGGACGGTCTGGGCGTTGGCGGGCTGGACGAGCAGCGCCTGCTTGAGCGCGTCGCCCTTCCCCTTCCCGTAGGTTTGGCCGGACAGGCGGACGGGCTCGCCGCCCTTGTCGCGCAACTGCTCGCGAATCTGAAACGCGGCCATTCCACAGTTCGCCCACCTGCGGCTCTCGTCGCGCAACGTGATCTGCCGGTCGTCGGTCCGCCCCGTGCTCGCCACCGCCGCGTTGAGCTTCGCCAGGTCGTCGCCGCCGACAGCCTCGTCACGCTGCCGTTGGCTGTCGTCGGTGGCAAGGGCCATGTCGTTGCGCGCGTTGCTGGTCGCGGCGGTGATGGCTTCGGCCCAGGTCCCGAAGCTTCGGTGCGGCACCAGCTTGCTCGCCGACCAGTTCACCAACGCCCCGACCACCTCGCCCGTGAGGTCCCTGGGCAGCAGCGGTTTGATCCGGGTCAGGATGTCGTGGCACGCCTTCTCGTCGGTCTCCAGGTTGGGAATTTGACCGTTCGGTGGGTAGGTGTCCCGCTCCTCCGCGATGATCAGCATCCGAACCTCCACTGTCCGCTGTCTACGACCGCCCCCACGGCGAGCCGGGTTCCAGATTGGACCCTCCGTGAGCGGACGAACACACAACGTCGGACTTCCGTCCCCGATCGCGACTTCGTCGCTCAGTCCGCGACGAGGCGTACCCGGTGGATCTGAGGTCCGGGTGAGGGCGGTGCGATCAGCGGGTGTGGCGGACGAGCGTCGCCAGTCGCGCCACGCCGGCCGGCGCCGGCTGCGCGCGGGGGACAACGGCGATCACGGTACGCGCCAGAGGCCGGCACCGAACCTCGGCCGGCGCGACAACTGTCCGCCTCGACGAGGGCCCGAGCCGCCCCACGCACGTCACCGAAGCTGGTGCGGTGCTGATTGTCGGACTCGACGGACGAAGCCCCCAGCCAATCGGCAGACTTACACGAGGGCGGGTATTGCTCGCGTATCAGTCATCGTGAGCTGCCGATTTCCTCGTGCGAAGACGTGGCTGTGAGGAAGACTGGGGCCGTCAGCGGCGGTTTGCTTGTTCGATCCCGTCGGACCACCGATGAAATTGCGCGAACGCCTGGTCATGGCTGACAGCGAAGCCGGCGAGCTGATCGGCGTGGCTGACAAGGAGCGGCGACGTTGAGTGACACGGATCTTGGCACCCGCAGCGACCGGGGTAGTGAGTACGCCGACCTCTCCCGCATGGTCCGAAACGCGGGTCTCCTCGACCGACGAGCCCGCCGCTACGCGGCGCGGGTGACGGTGATGCTGGGTTGTCTCGTAGTGCTGGGCGTGCTGTTCGTGCGGCTCGGGTCGTCGTGGTGGCAGACGGCTACCGCGGCCGGTGTCGCGGTGCTCCTCGCGCAGTTGGCGTTTCTCGGTCACGACGCCGGGCATCGGCAGATTTTCCCCTCCCGCCGGGCGAACGACGTGGTCGGCCTGGTGTGCGCCAACCTGGTGACCGGGATCAGTTACGGGTGGTGGGTCGACAAGCACAACCGCCACCATGCGAACCCGAACACCGAGGGCCGCGACCCCGACCTCATGGTGGCTCCGCTGTCCTTCACCCCGGGTCAGGCTGCGGCGCAGCGCGGCCTGGGGGCGCTGTTCGTCCGGCACCAGGCGGCGCTGTTCTTTCCTCTGCTGCTGGCGGAGGGTCTGCATCTGCACGCCGCCAGCGTCCGGGCGCTCGTCCGCGGCGGCGGGCTCAGGCGCCGGCGCACGGAGGCCGGCCTGCTCGTCCTGCATTTCGCCGGTTACCTCGGGGCCGTGTTCCTGGTCCTGAGCGTTCCGCAGGCGATCGTGTTCATCCTGGTCAACCAGGCCCTCTTCGGGCTCTACCTGGGCAGTTCCTTCGCCCCGAACCACAAGGGCATGCCCATCCTGTCCGAGGCCGACAACCTCGACTACCTACGCCGACAGGTCCTCACCTCCCGCAACGTGCGCGGCGGCCCGTTCCTCGACGCACTACTCGGTGGGCTCAACTACCAGATCGAACACCACCTCTTCCCCAGCATGCCCCGACCCAACCTCCGCCACGCCCAGCCGCTGATCCGTCAGTTCTGCGCGGAACACGAGATCGCCTACCACGAAACGACCCTCATTCAGTCCTGGGCGCAGGGGCTGGCACACCTACGGGCAATGGGTGCCAGACCGACCCGACCGGGCAACCGCTGAGACTGCTTGGTTACCGCTGTCTTTGATCTTGCCGGGCGAGCCGGGGTCGCGGTCGCCTGGCCGTTCGGCTGCTGCGGCCGGCCAGGGAAAACCGGTCGGGCGGTGCGCTCAGGCCGGTCAGCGGGTGAGGCCGACGAGCGTCGCCAGTCGCGCCACGCCGGCCGGCGCCGGGTTCGCGTGGGCGATCTCGGCGATCACGGTACGCGCCAACGGCCGGCACCGAACCTCGGCCGGCGCGACACTGTCCGCGTCGACCAGGGCGCGTGCGGCCCCGCGCAGGTCACTCACCTGGAGGTAAACCCGCGCGACATCGACCAGGTACGCGCCCCGATACTCGGCCGGCAACCGCCGCCACGCCTCCCGCCGAACCACCGTCAGGTGCCTTCGCAGCGCCTCGTCGGCGTCACCCCGTTGCGCCGCTGACACCACCCGCGCCAGGTCGACGGCGATCGGCCCGAAGCCGGTGCGGTGCGTGTCGTCGTACCCCCGAAGGCTGGCGGCGACCCCCGCGGCCCGGTCGGTCAGCTCGTCGGCGCGGCGGTGCTCGCCGCAGCCGGCGGCAGCAAGCGCGGCCTGCACCAGCAACGTCCCACCCACCGCCCTCCCCCGGCGATCGCCCTCGCCCTCGCCCCCGTGATCATGAGGTTTGTGGGCGGTTTGATCTCCAAGAGCTTCGCTAACCTCATGATCAGCGGAGTGGGTTGGGCGTGGAAGGACGCGGTTGGCGGCGGGGAGCAGCGCGGCCAGGGCGAGGCGGTCGCGGTCCTGCGCGCGGAGCGCCTGGCCCACCGAGATGGTCGCTGCGGCCGCAAGGAGCGGGTCGTCGCCGGCGGCGGCCATCGCCCGATCGGCGGCCAGCCAGGCGAGGTCGGCCTCGCCGAGCTTCACCAACAGAGACGACGTGATGCGGTACGCCTGCACCAGCAGCTCCGCCGACCGCGCGCCCTGGGCGGCGGCGAGCAGACCCGGCAACAGGCGCACCAACTGCCCGTAGTGCGCGTGCTGGTAGGTCAACCAGGCGTGCCCGACCTGCCGCCTCAGCTCGTCCATCCGTGGCGGAGCCTGCGGGGTGTCGTAGCGGGCGAGCGCGGCCCGGATGTCGTCCACCCCGTCCGGCGTGCCCGCCGGGGTGCTCCGCGGCTGGCCGAGCAGCAGCTCCGGATCGACCCGCAGGACGCGGGCCAGGTCCTGGATGACGGAATACCGGTCCAGGGGGCGGACGCCCCGCTCGATCTTGTCGACCCAGCTCTTGGACCTGCGTAGCCGGTCGGCGAGCATTTGCTGGGTCATCTGCCGCCGTACCCGCCAGCTCGCCACCCGGCGGCCGATCGGGATGTCATCGCTGGTCACGCCGCCACCGCCGGTCCGGGACCGCGCGGGTCGTGTCCTCCACGGGTACGCGCTCCGCCTCGGCCTGGGCCAGAATGCGCTGCTTGGCGGCCTCCCGCTCGGCAGCTTCAGCCTGTCCACCCCGGCTCGTCGACTCGTCGCCTCGCATCTCCACCTCCGTCAGGCCAGGGCGCGACGTTCCGTCTCTGCCGCCGCCCGGGACTCCCTGCGACCCAGGCAAGCGGGCTATCGGCAAGCGGGCCAGATGGCGAGCAATGCGTCCGGTTGCGCTGGTCAAGACGTGGGTTGCGTGGGGTTGCGCGGGTCCCCATAGAATCTCCGCAGCCCATAGGCTCATCACTGTTGGTAGCTGAGTGATAGCTGGAGGCGGATCATGGCGCGACCGGTGACGAATGCGGCGTTCGACGGGCTACTGACCGCCGCTGGTTACGGGAACGCGCATGCCGCCTTCGCCCGACAACTCAACCACGCCGGTCGGGAGCAGGGCGCCTGGCGGTACGACGCGGCCAGCGTCTACTGGTGGCTGCGCGGGCGCCGGCCTGGCGAGCACGTCCAGTCCGCCATGGCCGAAACACTCGCTCGCAAGCTCGGGCGCACCGTCTCTACCTCGGAGCTGGGATTCGGCGCGACGGAAAGCGCCCAAACCTGCACCTACCCCGCGTCCATCGACGCGGCGATAGATGCCACCGAGCAGATCTGGATGACGCTCGCCAAGCACCTCAACCGACAGGTAAACGGGACCTTCGACAGCGGTAAAGCCCTACAGGCGGCGCTCGGCTGGCGGTACGACCTGCCCGACGCGACCATCAGCCGGAGCGGCCGGCAGCAAGTCACCTCAAGCGACGTCCAATCGCTGTACGCGCTCGCGGACCACTTCACCGACCTTGACCGACGTCACGGCAGTGGCTCTCCACACACCCGCGCCGTCATGGCTGACCTCCTCGTGCGTCAGGTCGGGCCCATGCTGCGCGGTACCTACACCGACGCCGTGGGACACGATCTGATGCGCGCGGCGGCAATGCTCGGCGGCCAACTCGCCTTCATGTCGTACGACGCGGGCGAGCATGCAGTAGCGCAACGTCATCTAACTCTCGCCCTACGGCTAGCCAAGGCCGGCGGCGACCGGCTTTACGGCGCTCACCTGCTGGCGAACCTTGCCACTCAGGCCGTGTTTATGGGCCACGGCCGGGAGGCGGCACGGCTCGCCGAAGCTGCCATCGACGGGGCTGGACGTGCTCCTGCCACCGTCGTCGCTCGACTACACGCCACCGCCGCCACCGCCTACGGACAGGCAGGCGAGCGACGTCCCTGCCAGCTCGCCCTCGCTAAGGCTGAGCGTGCTCTCGACCGGACAGGCACAGAGCCCGGCCCGCGCTGGGTCGGCTACTTTAGCCCGGCTCACCTTGCCGGGGCTGCGCTGAGGTGCCTGGGTGACCTGCATCTGTACACGCAGGCCCTCAGGCGCGCACCGGATGCTCTCGCCCTCGCCGGCCGGAACACTCGGACGCGTGTCTTGCACGGCGCCTTAATCGCCGTGACTCATGCACGAGCAGGAGACACAGACGCCGCCTGCGGCTGGGCACGGGAGGTGGCGAGCCATCGCAGGGGTATCCAATCGACGCGTGTTCACCAGCGCATCGAAGAACTCGCTACCGCGCTCAACCCACACAAGGCGTCGCCGCAGGTCAACGAAGTCCTGCATGCCCTCGCGGCATCGCCAGCAGTCATCTAGAGCGACAGCATGCCTCGACATGTCCGCTAGCGTCATCCAGGTGACCTGGACGGACCCTGCCACCTGGTACGCCAACTTGGCTTCCTTCTACGCCGCCGCAGCGGCCTTCATCACCGACCCGGACGGCAACGTACTACTCGTCAAGCCCACATACCGCGACCACTGGGCTTTCCCCGGTGGCTACGTGGACGAAGGCGAATACCCACACGATGCCTGCGCCCGTGAGATCCGAGAGGAATTAGGGGTTGCTCTGGAAGTAGGCGACCTTCTCGTAGTCGACTGGGCACCATCCACCGGGAAGCGGCCGCGCGCGATAATCAGTTTCACGTTCGACTGCGGGTCCGTCGCTAGCCTCGAGGGCTTCGATCTACCGAACCAGGAGTTGGAAGACATCGACTTCTTCCCGAGTCGAGAGGCAAGGCGGCGCCTTCCCGACAACGTCAGGACGCGAGTTCATGCTGCCCTACGCGCCCGTGGCCGGCGAACTCCGGTCTACCTCGCCGGCGGCTCGGCCGCCCCTAGTACTGCAACGGCAGTTGGCCAGGGGTAGCCACGTCGTCTGTAGTGGCAGGTTCGGGCTTGGTGTTGGCGTCGCCAGCGCCAGTAGGACCATGCGAAGTGCAGCTTACACAATCAGCGATTACGACTATCTCGCAGCCGCATTGCTAGGCACATAGCTTTGCAAAAGTGTGAACCAATGACCTTTGCTATTGTCATCCTGCTATTCATAGCTCAATAAAGAAGCTTTCTTGCGACTGGGTTGGCGCCTCCAGCAGTCGCTTGACTCGAACACCCTGCCCTCGACTTGGCAGAACGATCTTGTTGCTCAACTGCTTAGCACGCACGGCAAGGCCACTCGAGACGAGGCTATCGAGCACGCTCGGGACTAGACCTCGATGCTTGTCATCGAGCCCTCTATATAGCGCGTTCTCGCGTCGCCCTGTTCCTCTCTGGGCGTAAAGCTTCTTCAGGATTGTAAGTGCCACTCGCTGTGAGGGGTTGAGCGAGACCATTCCCAGTATGCCCTGCGTCGTCCTGGTTGCAAGATCGAACTGTTCGAAATCGCAATCGCTGAAGCGGTCACTCGGGAGTGCGGACGCCGACGCGAGGCCCTCGACAAGGCCGAACGAACACCGGGCAAAAGACGGCATCGGAATTTCGCCATCGTAGTCGGTCAGGTCGAGCAGCTGTATAATGCAGTCAGAGAAAGTAATCTCACTAAGATCAGTCTCGGGGCCGATAGTCAGCTGCGGAATCAGCAAATCACTTACGGCGAGTTGCGCTTGTGTCTTGAACTCACCTAGAGCCATTCCCACCTGGATGACGTCAAGAAGCAACGCATCGGATGCGCCGTCCCGCTGAAGCAAGGCTGCTGCGGCGCCGGCTTGGCTCGCCTTGACCCCCGACTCCTGCAATTTGCGCGTAGCAACATCGACTCCCAGCTGCTCCATCACAGTCGCGGTACCTCTGAGGCGAAGCGCCTCGCGATTTCCTTGATAATCCGAAACCCCTCGGACGATGTCGCCAGCGCGAGCTGCGTCAGCCAAGGCGGCATCAATAAAGTGCCGCGATCCATCGCTTTCGTCTTGAACGCCAAGACCGGGAAGCCTTTGCAAGATCTGCTGAGATCCCTCGTCGGGCGACCCTCCGGTGACAGACTCGAACGCGGCGGTCATGTCCGAGGGTGATAGGGGCCCCATTCCGTCCAGCCGAGCTCTAGCCATAGTAGCGAGACGCTCGATCAAAAGACGAATGGTGGGTCCATCTATCAGTGGCTGATCGGAGTTCCGCGCTTCCCGCTCGCAGATCTTGTCGAGGAGCACATTCCAACCCAGGGCTGCCGATGAGGCACCGCTGACGTCGAGCGCCTCCTTGAGCAATCCGCTCACGACCAGGTAGCCGAGAAGTAGTGGGCGTGATGGCAGCCATGAAGGCAACTGCTCACCCCACTGATTCCGCGTCAGGTACAACTTTATCTGTTCATCATTGAAGTCGCTTGTGCTCAGCATGGAGGCATCGGTTGGCAACCCCAGCGACGATCGAGCTTCGGCGATGCTGTCGAAGAAGTGAGTTCGACCTGTTATGAATACTCCGCTGCCGGCTGGCGTGTACTCAATGAACTTCCGGACGAGTGTGGTCGACAGCCGGCGGACATCTTTCCAGCCGTTAGCTTTTCCTAGCCACCCCGGCGTTGCTATCTCATCGAACCCATCGAGCAAGAGGTGAGCGTCACCTGCCAGCCACGCGCGAACGAGCTGAGATCCACTTCCGAAACCGATTTTTTTAGCGTGTCGATCCAACGCTTCTTCAGGATCTCTCTGACCCTGATGGTCGCGCAAGTTTAGCGCGATTGGGAACTTAAACTCGCCCCGATGATGTTTCCGTGCAAGGTCTCGGAATACTTCGCGAACAGTCATGCTCTTGCCGGCCCCATAATCGCCGGTCAAGACTATACAACGACCGTCATTGAGGCCGTGCACTATATCCCGCGCCGACCAAAGTCGGCTGCTTTCTATTTCCGCAAACTCAAGCGACACATACTGCTCGTCGGGATTTAGCTTCCCTGTTACCGGATGGCGTGCACTGCCAAACGCGTAGTTCGGCCGCAACGAAATGTACTCCTGCGAATCGATCAGTTGCGCCCGCAGTTGTTTAAGACTGCAAGCAACCACCGGAGCTTTAAGTCGCTGGATCGCTCCTCGCTGCTCACTGCTCGGCTCGTCCTTCGTAACGAAGTATCCCTTGATGAGTTTCAGGGGATGGGTTCTGCCGTACTGTTCACACAGCTTGGCTAGCTTTAGCCCGTCTGAAACCGCCTTGTCTTTCCTGCCGGAGACCGTGCACTCAATCAGGACAACCGCGTCAGGGCTCTCGAAGATCCCGTCGCGCTCTCGCCCATGGACGTTCTGGGATCCTTGGAACGGATTGGACTTTCCGAATAGCGCCCTCGCAACCCGCAGGACCTCGGCCTCGAAGACTTGCTCTTCGCTTGGCATGGCTGTGCCGTCCTCCCAAGGTAGAGCTAGGCAACGGGAGGGATTTTATCTGGGCCCAAGCAAGGTGACACCCCGGTGAGACTGCCAAGTTGCCGACACACCTGCGGGCGATGCGCCCTAATTTTCTGGTTGGCTAGGGAATGGGTTGCCCCATGGGTCTCACCCAAGATGGCACCGTCGATCCTGATTAGCACCTTTGTTGGCGCCTAATTTCCCTCATTCCGGCTGCCGGATCGAAGCCACCTGCTGATCCCAGTTGCTGACAGCAATGACTCTCACGACGTCGCCGGTCTTGGGCGCCTGAACGAGGTACTGCCGTCGGTTCAACGGCCAACTTAACCCTGCTGAAGTTTCCATTGATGGCACGGATGGAGGAGAGGCTCCCGGGCCGGTGCTCTGGTTCACAGCGCCACGATCGCCGCCGTCTCCGCAGGCAGCTCGATGCGGTCCCGCATCACCGTGACCCCCTCGCCCGTAGCAAGGAGCACCCGCCGAGCCACGCCAGGCAGCGACACCCCCTGCCCGCGCCCAGCAAAGTTCGCAACGACAAGCGTGTCCCCCCGCCGCATCAGCAGGAACTGGTCCCCATGCTGCACCGACACCGCGTGCATCCGAGGATCCGACAGGTCCGCCACAGACCGCCGCAGCCCGATCAACCGCTGGTAAAACGCCAGCATCGAAGCATGCTCAGGCTTGTCCAGCTCAGCCCAGTCCAACCGCGACCGCACGAACGTCTGCGGGTCCTGCGGATCCGGCACGTCCCCTTCCGGCCACCCGTGCGACGCAAACTCCCGCCGCCGCCCGGTCCGCACCGCAGAGGCCAACTCCGGCTCGGGATGCGAGGTGAAGAACTGCCAAGGCGTAGAAGCCGCCCACTCCTCCCCCATGAACAGCATCGGCGTAAAGGGCGCGGTCAACAGCAACGTGGCCCCGACCCGCAGAAGAGAAGGCGACAGCGAAGCCGAGATCCGGTCCCCGGTAGCTCGGTTCCCGATCTGGTCATGGTTCTGCAGGTACGCCACGAACCGGTGCCCCGGCACCCGAGGATCAACAGGCCGCCCGTGGTGCCGGTTACGGAAGCTCGACCAGGTGCCCGCGTGGAAGAACCCGCCGGTCAGCACGTCCGACAGCGTCTCGAGGGAGCCGAAGTCGCCGTAGTACCCCTGCCGCTCCCCCGTCAGCAACGTGTGCAGCGCGTGGTGGGCGTCGTCGTTCCACTGGGCGTGCAGCCCGTACCCGCCAGCCTCCCGAGGGGTGATCAGCCGTGGATCGTTGAGGTCGGATTCGGCGATCAGCGACAACGGCCGTCCCAGGTGCGTCGACAGCGACTCGACCTCGATGGCCAGCTCTTCGAGCAGCGGAATCGCGCGGGTGTCGGGCAGGGCGTGCACGGCGTCCAGGCGTAGGCCGTCGACGTGGTAGTCGCGCAGCCACATGAGCACGCTGTCGATGATGTAGCGGCGTACCTCGTCGGAGTGCGGGCCGTCCAGGTTGATCGAGCGGCCCCAGGTGTTGCTCTGCTCGGCGAGGTAGGGCCCGAACCGCGGCGCGTAGGCCCCGGAGGGCCCGAAATGGTTGTAGACAACGTCGAGGATCACCCCCAACCCGCGAGCGTGGGCGGCGTCGACGAACCGTTTCAGGCCGTCGGGTCCGCCGTAGGGCTCGTGCGGGGCGTACCAGCAGACGCCGTCGTACCCCCAGTTGTATTCGCCGTTGAAGGCGTTGACCGGGAGCAGTTCGATCAGGTCGACGCCCAGGTTCACCAGGTGGTCGAGGCGGTCAATGGCCGCGTCGAAGGTGCCGTCGGGAGTGAAGGTGCCGATGTGCAGCTCGTACAGGATGCTGCCGGGCAGTTGCCGGCCCGTCCACGCGCTGTCGGACCACTCGAAGGCGGAGTGGTCGTAGCGGCGGCTCGGCCCGTGCACCCCCGCAGGCTGCCACGGCGAGCGGGGGTCGGGCAGTGGGGTTTCCTCGTCGTTCAGCAGAAAGGAGTAGTCGAGGCCGGCGTCGGGCACCTCGACCCGCCACCAGCCGTCGGCGGCGGCGCGCATCTCGTGGTCGGTGTCGCGGGCCAGGCGCAGCCGCACCCGCGTGGCGTCCGGCGCCCAGACGGAAAACTCGGTCATCAAACGGCCTCCTCGGCAGCGGGGAGAGGAGCCAGCAGAGCGACGGGATAGTCGGCCAGAAGATTGTCCAGCGACGTCTCCCCGCCACTGTAGACCCGACCGGTGAACAGGTCCTTCACCTCGTTAACACCAAGCGACAGGGCTGTGTCGCGCCAGCCGCCGGCGCGCGCCAGACCCAGCGGCAGGCGCGATCGCCGTGGCGACCCGCCTGC
>NZ_JBFAPG010000170.1:0-11158 GCF_040675595.1 Micromonospora sp. NPDC049580 | reverse complement strand
CGACCGGCCGGCGGGAACGGGGGGCCGCGTCGGGGTACGCCCCGGCGCGGCACCCGCCGGCCCCCGGGTCAGACGTCGCGTTCCTTGACCTTCGGCTTCGGGCGGCCGCTCGCGCAGTGCACACGGATCTCGCTGCTGTGCTCAGCCGAGGTCAGCTCGACCTGGACCTGCTTCGCCGGGCCGGGGTCGTAGGGCGCCGCCCGATAGCCCGACGCGGGCGTCACCGTGAGCAGTTCGGCCGATCCCCCGAGGCAGCGGACGGTGACCGTTCCGCCCTGGGCCTGCACCGTGACCACCGCAGGGTCGGTGGGCGTGGGTGTGGGCGTCGGCCTGGACGGGGTCGGTGCCGGAGTGGACCTTCCGCCCGAACCCGTCGATGGGCTGGTCCGGGGAACGGCCGGGGTGTTCCGGGCCGACGGGCCGGCCGGCGGACGGGCGGCGGACGGTTCGGGCTGCGCAACGGTCTGCGGCAGCCCCACAGTGGTGGTGCCACCCGTGCCGATGCCGGTTCGTGGAATGGGCCCGTCGTGCTGCCGGGTGCCGTAGTCGCCCAGCGACCCGGCCACCGCCACCGCGGCGATCACCGCGCCGCCGACCGCAAGCGCCACCCGACGCCGACGCCAGGGGTGTCGCTGGGAGGCATCGGTCGGGTCGGCGGTGACACCGGCGGAGGGCTCGGACGGCCCGTCGTCGACCGGCTCATCCTCGTCAGCCGCCGGCCCGCCCTCGGTCGCTCCGCCCGCGGCTGCGGCTACATCCGCCGTCGCCGTCCCGGCGGCAGCTCCGAGCAGGATGCGGGCCGCGTCGGCGGCCGAGGGCCGGTCGGCGGGATCGCGGGCCAGGCACCAGCGGTAGAGCCGGTGGATCTCGGCGGGGACTCCGTCGATCTCGGGCAACGGGTCGGGTTCGACGTGGACGTGGGCACGGAGCATCGCGGTCTGCGCCTCGGTGGCCCAGGGCAGCCGACCGGTGAGCGTCCGGTGCAGGAGCAGGCCGAGGGCGTACACGTCGCAGGCCGGCAGGACCTCGCCGGCCGCCAGGCGCTCCGGGGCGAGGTAGGCGGGCGTACCGAGCAGCCGTCCATCGAAGTCGATCTCGGGGTCGCCGACGGCCGCCGCGATACCGAAGTCGAGCACCTTCGCGCCGGTGGGGGTGAGCATCACGTTGCTCGGTTTCACGTCGCGGTGCACCAGCTCCTGGGCGTGCGCGGCCGCGAGTGCCGTGGCCACCTCGGCGCAGACCCGCAGCGCGGCGCGGGGTGGCAGCGGACCGGCGGCCAACCGTTGTTCGAGGGTGACGCCGTTGAGCAGTTCCAGCACCACGAACGGCACCTGGACGCCGTCGACGACCGACTCACCGAAGTCGTAGACGCCTGTGACGTACGGGTGCGACAACCGGGCCGCCGCCTTGGCCTCGGCCCGGATCCGCTGTCGGGCGTTGGCGTCCGAGGCGACGAGCACCTTCACCGCCACGTCCCGTTCGAGCACCTCGTCGTACGCCCGGTGGACCGCGGACATGCCGCCGCTGCCGAGGCGCTCCAGGAGCCGGTAGCGGCCCGCAAGCAACCGATCACGCTGCACGACGGACAGCCTGCCGTACCGCCCCGCCCCGACACCAGCCGGGATCGAGGTTTCGCAATGGATGGGTCCGCGGTGGCTGCGGCGAAGGGCTCTGGCCATCCACTTTGGCTGCCCGCCGTGTCGATGTGCTGTTGAGCGGTATACCTCAGAGGTATGAATATGACTCTGAGGTATACCGCTTACCACCGCATCCGCCCCCACCGAGGTGACCGAGGGTCACCGCTGGCCGCCCGCTGCGCCCACAGCCCCAAAGGCTAGGAATTACTCGTCTAGGGCTCGAACCACTTGCGGCGACCTGGCCGGCGGGGCGTACCGATGACGAATTGGCGGGCGAAGCCCATGAAGCGGTTGTACAACTCGACGGGGTCGGGCGGGTCCGGCAGGAGGTGGGCCAGATCGACGCTCGCCTCGAACAGGCACGAGGCCATGTCGAGCGTGAGGAGTCTCGGCTCGTCGGCGTACGGCGACGACGAGGCGTAGGCGACGAGCTTCAGCGCTCGGTCGGCGCTCGCCAGGCGAAGCGGGGTGCCCGGCGCTCCGCCATTGCCGCCACGCCCTCCCGGGCCTCGCCGCTGTCCGCCACCTTCCGGTGCCACCAGGCGATCCGTGCCGGTCCGGCCCGGTCGTCGACGATCTCCTTGGCAGCGGCGACGCTCAGCGGCGACCGCTGGGCGATCGTGGCGGTGAGGTCGTCCACCCGTGCGGCGAGCCGGTCGCCCGGCAGCACCTCGTCGACGAGGCCGATCCGCAGGGCGCGGTCGGCGTCGATCAGATCGGCGGTGAACAGCAGGTGCTTCGCCGCCGACGGGCCGACCAGCCGGGCCAGCCGCCGCGTCGTCAGCGCGGGGTAGACCAGCCCGAGCCGGGCCGGGGGTACGCCGAAGCGGGCGTCATCCGAGGCGATCCGCAGGTCACAGGCGACCGCGAGCTGAGCGCCACCCCCGACGCAGGCGCCCCGGATCGCCGCGATCGTCGGCTTGGCGAAGCCGGCCAGCCGCTCCTCGGCGGCCACCGCGATGCTGGTGTCGCCGGCGTCCAGCAGCTCGGCCAGGTCGCCGAGGTCGGCGCCGGCGCAGAAGGCGTCGCCCGCGCCGGTGAGCACCAGGGCCCGTACGTCGGGGTCGGGCTCCAGCCGGTCGAGCAGTTCGGGGAGCTGCCGCCACATGGCAGCCGTCATGGCGTTGCGGCGGGCCGGGTTGTGGATCACCACGGTCGCCACCGGTCCGGTCACCGCGACTGTCAGTTCCGCGTCCGACACGTTCACCCCGAATTCCACGCTGAAGCGAATCTTGGACAGTTTCCGTCAGGAGCTGACGGCAACTGTCCAAGATTGCCAGAGACATGACGGCGCGGACCCGGCGGCCACCGTTGAGGATGGCCGCCGGGCCCGGCTGTCGGTCAGGTCAGGTCAGATCAGGAGACGTTGAGAGCGGTGTCGTCGACCACGAAGGACGTCTGCAACGAGGAGTCCTCGACGCCGGTGAACTTCAGGCTGACGGTCTGGCCGGCGTACGCGGCCAGCGAGAAGGACTTCTGGCTGTAGCCGGTGGCCTTGTTCAGGTTGGAGTAGGTCGCCAGCGTGGCCAGCACCGTCCCGCCCGAGTTGAGCACCTGCACCGTGAGCTTGTCGTACGCGACGGTGGTGGTGGTCTCGGCCGAGTCGATGTGCAGCCAGAAGCTGACCGTGTACGACGAGCAGCCCGACGGGAGGGCCACCGACTGGGCGAGCGTGTCGGTGTGGCTGGTGCCGTACCCGTTCAGCCATGCCTTGTACGACCCGCCGTGGGCCGCCTGGCCGCTGTCGGTGGTGATCACGCCGGAGCTGGCCGTCCAGCCGGTCGCGCCGGACTCGAAGCCCGGGTTGGCCAGCTTCTGCCCCGGCGCGGTGCAGCCGCCCCCGGTGCCGTTCACGGTCAGCGTGTAGGTGGCGCTGCGGGTGACCGACCCCGCGCCGTTCACGGTGACCGAGTAGGTGCCGGGCGGGGTGCTCGCCGAGGTGCTGATGGTGAGGGTGGACGAGCCGCCCGAGGTCACCGAGGCGGGGCTGAACGCGGCGCTCGCCCCGCTGGGCAGGCCGGACGCGGAGAACGTCACGGTCTGCGCCGTACCGCTGGTGGTGGCGGTCGACACGGTGGTGGAGGCCGCGCTGCCCGGGTTCACCGAGCCGGCGGTCGGCGACAGCGACACGGAGAAGTCGTTGCCGGTGGAGCAGGGTGCGTCGTTGCCGGCCACGTTCACGGCCGTCCAGGCGGCCTGCACGGCCTTGTACTCGGTCGAGCAGCTGCCGTACAGGTCGGTCGCGGCCCGCAGGCTGTAGGCGCGCGCCGTGTTCGCCGGGTTGCTGGTGTTGACGTACGTCGTGTTGGAGGTGAAGTAGACGTCCAGGGCCCGGTACCAGATCTTCTCCGCCTTGGCGCGGCCGATGCCGGTCACCGCCGGGGCGGAGCCGCAGACCGGCGAGGTGCCGTACGAGGTGGCGCCGGTGCCCTCGGCGAGGTTGAAGTAGAAGTGGTTGCCGACGCCGGAGGAGTAGTGCACGTCCTTGTTCTTGGTGCTGGTGGACCAGCAGCTGTCGGACGAGCCGTCCAGCGACGGGTTGTACATGTAGCGCAGCGGCGTGCCGTTGCCGTTGATGTTGATCTTCTCGCCGACCTGGTAGTCGCCCGGGTCGCTCGGCGCGGCGGCGTAGAACTCCATCATGTTGCCGAAGATGTCGCTTGTGGACTCGTTGAGGCCACCGGACTCACCCGAGTAGACCAGGCCAGCCAGCGCCTCGGTGACGCCGTGGCTCATCTCGTGCCCGGCCACGTCCAGCGAGACCAGCGGGCGGGAGTTGCTGGAGCCGTCACCGTAGGTCATCTGGGCGCCGTCCCAGAACGCGTTGACGTAGTTGTTGCCGTAGTGCACTCGGCTGGGCACGCCGCTGCCGTTGCCGAAGATGCCGTTGCGGCCGTGGACGTTCTTGAAGTAGTCGAAGGTCTTCGCCGCACCGAAGTGGGCGTCCACGCCGGCCGACTGCCGGTTGGAGTTGGCGCCGGTGCCCCACGCGTTGTCGGCGTCAGTGAAGGTGGTGCAGGTGGAGGTGCCGTTGTTCATGTCGCAGGTGCGGCCGTTGCCGTGCGACGGGTCGATCATCTGATACGTGCTGCCGGAGAGCGTCGTATCGATGCTGACCGCGCCGGTGTAGATGCCCTGGCCGCTGCCGACCACCGACTCGATCTCGTCGAACGACCCGATGGTCGCGCCGGAGGTGGCGTCGGTGATCACATGCAGCCGCGACGGCGTCTGCCCGTCCGGCTGCCAGCCGCTGACCACCGTCTCCCAGGCCAGCCGGCCCTTGCCGGAGCTGGCGTCGACGAACAGTTCCGCAGCGCCCACGGTCTCGGCCTTGCCGCTGAACCCGGCGCGGGCCGCCTTCTTCGCCGCGGCGGCGGTGACCCGGGCCGTGGTGGGGAGGGTCAGCGGTGCGGCGAGTCCGACCGAACTGCCGGCGTAGGTGCCGTTCGGCGCGGTGTGGATGACGAAGTCACCGCCGTACACCCGGAGTCCCTGGTAGGTCCGGGCGTAGCGGGTGTGCGCTGCGCCGGTGGCGTCCACCTTGGTGCTCAGCACCTGGTAGGACTCGGCGCTCGAACCCTGGACGGCGCCGGGGTTCGTCTGCAGGACGGTCGCCGCTCGGGCCGCGGCGGAGGCGTCCGGCGCGGGAGCGGTGGGTGGGGCGGCGTGCGCCGCGGTGGCGACGCAGGTCAACAGGCCGCTGGTGAGCAGCGCTGCGCTGACGGCCGCGAGGGGTCGTTTCACGTGCCCTCCTGAAAGGAGAAAGGGTGTGACGGGGGTGGTCACGCATGTAGATATAGCGATGTGTTCAAGAAAAGAGAAGGCTTGGACCGCTCGCAGACATTGAGACTGGCCGAACGGATGAGGGCCTTGACAGGGGAACCAACGCTGGCAACGGCACGTCCGACGGACATGAGACCCGCCTCGACGACCGGCGTCACGATCGCGCTCCTGGCCGCCCTCCTGGCCGGCTGCACCGGCACCGACCGGGCCGCCAGCCCCGCCGACCAACCAGCGGCCACCGGCACCCCGCCGCCAGCGACCGCGACACCTACCGCTCCGAACGGCACCGCGCCGACCGGCACCGCGCCGACCGGGCCCGTGCCGCCTGGACCGGGTGCCACCGACGCCGCGGCCGGGCGGGTGACGCTGTTCCGCTCGGGCGGTTTCGCCGGACGCGGCGACACCGTGACAGTCGAACCGGACGGCCGGTGGACGGCCGTGGACCGGGCCGGCAGCCGTCGTAACGGAAAACTCGCCGCCGCCGACCTCGGCCGGTTCCGCGGCCTGGCGGCCGACCCCCGACTGACCACCGAGGCCCGCCGCACGGCCACCGCGACGAGCTGCGCGGACGCGTTCAGCTACCGCCTGACCGTCGGCGTCGTCGAGACCGGGTACGTCGACTGCCCCGCCGATCCCGCGCCGCCGCCGGCCACCCGTGCGCTCGTCGAGTTGCTGCTGCGGGTCACCGGCTGACCGACCGGCAGCTCAGACCAGGTAGTCCGGGGGCAGGCCGGTGCCGCGCAGCTCCGCCGGCAGGTGCGCCACGTCGTTGACGGTGATCAGGTTCGGCGGCCCGGCCGGGCCGTACCGGATGACGGTCAACCCCGCGTTGTGGTGGTTCAAACCCAGCCACCGCCGCTCCGGCGCGTCGAGGGCATGCCGGACCAGCCAGGCGATCAGGAAGGTGTGCGTCACCACCAGCTCACGAACCGGCTCGCCCTCGGCTGCTCCCTCGTCGGCGGCCACCGGACCCGTGAAGCGCCGCACCGCCGCCGCCGTCACCCGCGGCCCGTCGGCCCGCTCGGCCGTCGAGAATCCGGCCAGGAAATTGGCGTACGCCGACGGCAGGCCGGCCGGGTCCGTGTCGTGGGGGAGGTGGTCACCGGCCAGCTCCGTGGCGTACACCGGAACGCCGGGCAGTGCTGCGGCGACCACCTCGGCGGTCTGCGCGGCCCTGCGCAACGGCCCGTGGTGCACGGCGGCGAACGACCGGCCCCGCAGGCGCTCACCGAGCAGCGTGGCCTGCCGCCGGCCGCGCTCGGACAGGCCGGAATCCGGCTCGGTCGAGTCCGTGTCGGCGTGCCCGGTCAGGTCCTGCTCGCCATGTCGGGTCAGGTACAACAGCCGCGTTCGCATGCCGTACACCCAAACACACCGGAAGGCGCGGGACTGGCCCGCGCCTTCCGGTTTCTTGATCTTGGCGCTACGCCCGGGGGAACATCTGGCCGATGCGGATCTTGTTGCCGAACGGGTCGCGGATGCCGAAGTCGATCCCGTACGGGCGCTCGGTCGGCTCGTCGGTGATCTCGACGCCCTTCGCCACGAGCTCCTCGTGGGTCTTGTGGGCGTCGTCGGTGGTCATGAACAGGTACCCACCCAGGGCACCCTTGGTGAGCAGCTCCCGCACCTGCTCGGCCGTCGCCGGGTCCATGGCTGGCGGGCCCGGCTTCTCCAGCAGGATCTCGCGCTCCGGGTCACCGGGCAGGTTCACGGTCAACCAGCGCATGAAGCCGAGGTCCTGATCGGTGTTGACCTCCATGCCGAGCTTGTTGACGTAAAAGTCAAGCGCCTGGTCCTGGTCGAGGACGTAGATCTGGGAGCGGCTGATCGCGTTCATCGTCATGCCACGACCGTAGAGGGTGGCCCTGACCTGCTGCTTATCCAAAACTGCTGGGACGCGTCCAGGCCTTGGTGAAGCAGGACGGCACGTTGCCCGCCGCCGCGCGGCGACGCCGGAAATCCGAGGGGGACTCCCCCACGATCTGCCGGAACGTCCGGCTGAACGTGCCCAAGCTGCCGAAGCCGACCGCGTAGCAGATGTCTGTCACGTCCCGGCCCGTTTCCACCAGCAGCGCCATGGCCCGCTCCACGCGGCGGCGTTGCAGGTAGCGGTGTGGCGTCTCGCCGAAGGTGGCCCGGAACGTCCGGATGAAGTGCGCCTCGGAGACGTACGCGATCCGGGCCAACGCTGGGATGTCCAGCGGCTCGGCGTACGCCCGGTCCATCGCGTCGCGGGCACGCAGCATCGCCCGGTTGGACTCCTCCACAGCCCGGCTCACCGCAGGCCGCCCGGCGGAAGAACCGACGTCTGCGTCACGTCCTGGTCGCGCAGCTTGGCGTAGACGACCTCGGACGTGAACCCGCCGATGAACCCGATGGCCAGGACGAAGAAGACCAACTGCCGCGCCGCGTCACCGTCGAGCAGGCCCGGGTTGGTGGAGAGCTGCGCCGCGACGAACAGCAGGAAGGCGATCACACCGGCGGCCGAGCCCAACGCCGCCGCCCGCAGCCAGTTGCCACTGCCGTCGTACGCGTTACGCACGATCGCACCCCACACCGAGGCGAACAGCGGGGCGGCCACGAGAACCGCGACGTTCTGCCATCCGCCGGTCGGAGCGGCGTACGCCAGCGGGATCGTGGCGAGGGCGAGCAGCAGGAGGACCAGCGCGGTGACCAGGCCCGCCACCGTACGCCGCCCGGCAGCCCGCTCGGCCTCGCGGGAGGCGCGTTCCTGCTCGGTGCGGCGCTGCACCTGAGCGCAGAGCGCGGCGACGATCGGCTCGGCGGCGCCCGGCTGCCACGGTCGGGCGAGCAGGGCCACCTCCTCCTCGGTGGCGACGCCACGCTCAGTGCTGAGGCGCTGCCAGACCTTCTCCGCGGCTCCGCCGAACGCGGCGACCGCGGCGACCGGGATGCGCCGGGACAGTCCGATGAGCCCGGCGATGAACGTGGAGCGTTCGCCGCCCACCAGCAGCAACGCGTCGGCCATCAGCAGGGAGCGGTAGAAGCTGACCTCCCAGTCGTCGGTCGACTCGGGCACGACGGTGAACAGCTCCGGGTGCCGCTGGACCTCCTCGAAGTCCACGTCCTGCTGGTACCGACCACGGACCAGGATCGACCCGGGCATCGCCCGGCCGGTACGGATGTAGCCGCGCACGACGTCCCGTTCCAGGTACTCGGGATCGCCGGAGTACACGACGATGCGGCAGCCCTGGTTGGCGAGTGCCGCACCCAGTTCGGCCGCCGCGGCAGCCGCACCCTCCGGGTCGCGGATGGCGGGCGAGTAGGAGCGGCCCGCCTGCGCACTACCGGCGATAGCGACGACCGGGCCCATGCGACTCCTCGACGGTCGGTGATACCC
The DNA here is from genome assembly GCF_040675595.1 of Micromonospora sp. NPDC049580. Lineage (NCBI taxonomy): Bacteria > Bacillati > Actinomycetota > Actinomycetes > Micromonosporales > Micromonosporaceae > Micromonospora > Micromonospora sp. NPDC049580. The sequence goes on along the minus strand of NZ_JBFAPG010000170.1, from coordinate 2,377 downwards.
GAACTATAGGAGTGGCCAACCATCGATGCCCTGCCGACGAGCCGTCGGGGGACGGCCGGACCGCCGAAATATTCGGAGCCCCCGGCCGGGATCGAACCGGCGACATCTCGCTTACAAGGCGAGTGCTCTGGCCAGCTGAGCTACAGGGGCGCGTGCGTCGAGGTCAGCATAGCGACTGACGTCTGAATATCCCGATCGCGAGGGCTCCCGAGCATGGGAAACGTCAACAACCCGACGCCCGTCGCCTCGAGGAGACGTCGATTGATGCCTGCCCGTGCCCGAGTGCCCGGAATGCGTGGGCAACGGATCACCTCCGCGGGCCGCTCGCCTTGGCAGCACGGGGAAACCCGTTTACCGTGCAGTGACACGGACGACACCACGGCCGCCCCCGCGGCCGACCGCCGTCCGCTGACCGGCACGGGTACGTGCCGGTCGCTCCTTCACTCGGATCGTCCGGCACGTTCCTGCCGGTGAAAGGAAGCGCACCACCATGGCTACGGTCACCTATTCCAAGGCGTCCCGGATCTACCCGGGCACCGAGCGTCCCGCCGTCAACGAGCTGGACCTCGAGATCGGCGACGGCGAGTTCCTCGTTCTCGTCGGCCCCTCCGGTTGCGGCAAGTCCACCAGCCTGCGCATGCTCGCCGGCCTGGAGGACGTGGACGCCGGCTCGATCTACATCGACCAGCGCGACGTCACCCACCTGCCCCCGAAGGCCCGCGACATCGCGATGGTCTTCCAGAACTACGCCCTCTACCCGCACATGACGGTGTACGAGAACATGGCGTTCGCCCTCAAGCTGCGCAAGACCTCCAAGTCGGAGATCGACCGGCGGGTCAAGGAGGCGGCCGGGCTGCTCCAGCTGGAGGAGTACCTCAGCCGCAAGCCGAAGGCGCTCTCCGGCGGTCAGCGTCAGCGTGTCGCGATGGGCCGGGCGATCGTCCGCGAGCCGCAGGTCTTCCTCATGGACGAGCCGCTGTCGAACCTCGACGCCAAGCTGCGGGTGCAGACCCGTACCCAGATCGCCTCGCTGCAGGCCAAGCTGGGCGTCACCACGGTCTACGTCACGCACGACCAGGTCGAGGCCATGACCATGGGCCACCGGGTCGCCGTGCTGCTCGACGGTGTCCTCCAGCAGGTGGACACCCCGCGGGCGCTGTACGACACCCCGGCCAACGTGTTCGTCGCCGGCTTCATGGGCTCCCCCGCCATGAACATCAAGACCGTTCCGCTGAACGAGCAGGGCGCCGAGTTCGCCGAGCTGCACATCCCGCTGACCCGCGAGCAGGTCGCCGCGGCCCGCGCCGAGGGTGGCGACGGCAACGTGACCGTGGGCTTCCGCCCGGAAGACTGCGACCTGGTCAGCCCGACCGAGGGCGGCATGCCGGTCGTCGTCGAGCTGGTCGAGGACCTCGGCTCGGACGCCAACGTCTACGGGCACGCCGCGCTGGGTGGCAACTCGGAGCGCTTCGTCGTCCGCACCGACCGGCGCACCATGCCGAACATGGGTGACACCGTGTTCGTCAAGCCGCGCACCGGCCGCAGCCACGTCTTCCACGCCGCCACCGGCAGCCGGATCTGACGTAACGAAGTACCGCAAAGGGGCGGTCCGCTTCGGCGGGCCGCCCCTTTCGTCGTACCCGGGGACGGCTTCTCACCCCGCGGTGCCAGCACCAATGTGGCTCCGCGGGGTGACTCGGCAGGGCGGGCCGCGCCCGTAGCGTCGCGGCACGCTCAACCCGAGGAGACGCCGTGTCCGCCACCGCCACCGCTCACCCGACCATCCGTTCCCGGCCGTACCGGACCGCCCGCCTGGCCGGCCGCAGCCTCGCCTACTGCGCGACGCTGGCGCCGGTCGCCCTGCTCGCGCTGGTGACCGCCCCGGTGGGTGGGGCCGGTGCCGCCGCCGCGCGGTGGCGGACCCTGCGTACCGGGCTGCTCGGAGCGCCGCCGACGCCCGCAACCGGCCGGCGGCCCGGCCCGGTCGCGGTGCTCGGCCACGGGCTGCTCAGTCTGCTGCTCGGCGTCGTGGCCCTCGTGCCACTCGGCGTCGAGCTGCTGATGGTGCTGCGCGGCGTGCTGTACGGCATCGTCGACAGCGGTCCGTACGACCACTCCTGGGGTGGCCCGACCCGGGCCGGTGCGTGGCTGGCGCACTTCCTCGTCGGCCTGCCGATGGCCGCCGCAGCCCTGCTCGCGTTGATCGGCATCGCCGCCGTGCACCAGCGGCTGACCCGACGTCTCGACGGGGAGCGCGCTCCGGCGTGGCTGATACCGGTCACGCTGCTGATCGCGGTGGCCGGGGCGCTGCTCTTCGTCGCCTGGACCCACCAGATCTGACGACGAGGCCCCCGCCCGGTGCGGGAGGGGGCCTCGT
>NZ_JBFAPG010000169.1:0-11255 GCF_040675595.1 Micromonospora sp. NPDC049580 | reverse complement strand
CGCTGACCGGGCTGTCACCGCCGGTCAGCGGGGCGCGGGCGGGGAAGGGGACGCTCCGGCGAGCGGGCACGGCCGACGAGCGGGAGAGAACTCAGGCGACCAGCGGGCGGGGCTCCGGCACGGCGCGCAGCGCCTCCAGGGCGGCGATCGCCACACCCCTGGCGCCGGCCATGTCGCGGTCCGGAACCAGCGCGAAGGTGGCCACCGCGGCCTGCTCCTCCCGGAGGACGGTGTGCTCGCGGACCGTCGCCAGGAACCAGTCGCGGAACTCCGGCGCCGCCTCCACCACCCCGCCCCCCACGAAGTACGCGTGGGGATCGGTGAAGTTGGCCGCCACGGTGAACAGGCGGCCCAGCGCCATCGCCTGCTGGGTGAAGAGATCCCGGGCCAGCGCGTCACCCCGCTCGCCGTAGCCCCGCACGAGCTTCGCCGCCCGCGCCGCCGGCTCGGCGGCCAGCGGGTGGTCGGGGTGGCGGGTCAGCCAGTACGGCAGCAGGTTGCGCTCGATGCCGGTCAGCGAGGCGACGCTCTCGACGTCGCCGGTGAAGCCGCAGGCGCAGGTGGGCTCCGGCTGCCCCGGGCCGAGCAGCCCGTTCAGCGGGATGTGCACGTGACCCAGCTCGCCGGCCATGCCGGCGGCGCCGGCGATCACCTTGCCGCTCTCCACCACCCCGCCACCGAGGCCCGTGCCGACGATCGCCGAGACCGACGATCGCGCCATCGCCTCGTCGCCGAAATACACGTGGTGGGCGTAGAGCGCGGCGGCGTTGCCGTCGTTGTGGTAGATCACCGGCAGGCCGAGCCGTCGCTGGAGCGCGCCCCGCACGTCGAAGCCACGCCAGGCAGGCTGGGAGAAGTTGGTCGAGCCGCGCGACGAAATGACGCCGGTGGCGCTGGCCGGGCCGGGCGTGTCCAACCCGACCGCCCGGACCAGGTCACGAGGCACGCCGGTCTGCGCCAGAGCCCCGTCCAGCGCCCGGGCCAGCGCTTCGATCGCCGCGTCCGGGCCGGCGCGCACCTCGCTCGGGATCTCCAGCAGCCCGTCCACCAGGAACCGGCCGTCCACCGTCAGGACTGTGGCGTTGTTGCTGGTGCCGCCGTTGTCCAGGCCGACGACCACCGGCACACCTGCGCTGCCCACCGCAACCGCCTCCCGCCCTCATGAGTGTGAGCCGAGGCTAGTGCCAACCCCGCTCCCCCGCCACGCCCGCCCACCGAAACTGGGTTGGGGTGTCAGCCGAGCTCCGGTGACATCCGGAGTTGCTGTCGCCGGTGCCCCGGACTGCTGTCGCGCGTCCTTTGCTCTGCTTCACTCCGCGCAACACAAATCGGCCGCGAGTGTTGCGCCGGTTGAAGCAGAGCAAAGGATGCGAACAAGTGGGCGAGTCAACCCCGCACCTCCGCCGCAGCGCTGATGGGCCGGTCAGCCTGGGCGTCAGCCTGGGCGGCGGGCGATTACCGCAGTGGCGTCCAGGTCCTCGTCGTGTCGTACGGTCGGCGACAGTCCGGCTGCGTGGAACGCCGCGCACAGCGCGTCGGTCTGCGTCTCGCCAGCCTCGACCACCAGGTGCCCACCGGGCACCAGCCAGTGCGCCGCGTCGACGCCCACCCGGCGCAGCACGGTGAGCCCGTCCGGCCCGCCGTCGAGCGCAACCGGCGCCTCGTGCAGCCGCGCCTCCGGCGGCATCAGCGCCACCGCCTCGGTCGGCACGTACGGGGCGTTGGCCACCACCAGGTCGAGCCGCCCCCGCCAGTGCGCCGGCAGCGGAGCGAACAGGTCACCCTCGTACACCTCGGCGGATAGCCCGGCGAGGTTGCGGCGGGCGCAGGCCACGGCGGCCGGGTCGATGTCGGCGGCGGCCAGCCAGCGCGGCGCGAGCCGGCGGGCCAGCGCGACAGTGGTGGCCCCGGAGCCGCAGCAGAGGTCGACCACGGCCGGCGCCGGGCCGGTCAGCTCGACGGCGGCCTCGACCAGCAGGGCCGTCCGACCGCGCGGCACGAAGACGCCGGCGTCGACGGCGATCCGCAGACCGCAGAACTCGGCCCAGCCGAGCAAATACTCCAGCGGCTCGCCAGCGACGCGCCGGGCGGTCAGGTCGGCCAGCGTCGCCGGGGAGTCCGCGGCGGCCAGCAGCAGCTCCGCCTCGTCCTCGGCGTAGACGCAGCCGGCGGCGCGCAGCCGGCCCACGAGGGTGGTGCGGTCGGTGAAGTACGGCTCTGCCACGAAGCTCAGACCGGCCCGGCGGCGTCCAGGGCGGCGGCGATGTCGGCCACCAGGTCGGGAGTGTCCTCCACACCGCAGGAGAGCCGGACGAAGCCGGGGGCGGTGTCGTCCCCCCACTGCGCCCGCCGGTCCGCCGTGGTGTGCAGACCGCCGAACGAGGTGGCCGCCGCCACCAGCCGGGCGGCCTCGACGAAGCGGGCCACCCGGTCGGCGTCGCCCAGGTCGAACGAGAGCACCCCGGGCATCCGGCGCATCTGCGCCGAGGCCACCGCGTAGGCGGGATCGTCCGGCAGCCCCGGCCAGCGCAGACCGGTCACGTCCGGCCGGCCCGCCAGCAGGTCGGCGACGGCTGCGGCGTTCGCGCTCTGCCGGGCCAGCCGCAGGTCGAGGGTCGCCAGCGACCGGTGCGCCAACCAGGCGTCGAACGCTCCCGGAATCGAACCGGTGCCGGTACGCCAGAGCGTCACCGCCTCGATCACCTCGGCGGACCGGCTGGCCAGGTAGCCCAGCAGCAGGTCGGAGTGGCCGGTGAGCGCCTTCGTGCCGGAGGCCACCACCAGGTCGGCGCCGAGGTCCAGCGGGCGCTGCCCGAGCGGGGTGGCGGTGGTGTTGTCGACCGCGAGCAGGGCGCCGGCGGCGTGTGCCCGCTCCGCCAGGACGGCCACGTCGACCACGTCCAGACCCGGGTTGGCCGGGGTCTCCACCAGCACCAGCCGGACGCCTTCGAAGGACGGGTACGGCCCCACGGTCGGCACGAAGAGCACCCGTACGCCGATCGTCTCCAGCACGGCGGTGGCGAACGCCCGGACGGGGAAGTAGCCGTCGGAGGGCAGCACCACGGTGTCCCCCGGGCGCAGCAGGGTGAGCAGCGTCCCGGTGATGGCAGCCTGACCGCTGGCGAAGACCCGGCAGTCACCGCCCTCCAACTCGCCCACGGCGGCCTCCAACAGCCGCCGGGTCGGGTTGTCGGGGCGGCCGTAGCCGTTCGGCGACGCGTCCGGCCCCTGCCACGGGTCGAGGTGGTACGGCGCGGCGAAGACCGGACCCGGCAGGAACGCATCACCCGGCGCCGGCTCGGGCAGGCCGGCGCGCACGCAGCGGGTGCCGTCTCCCAGTTCGCTCATCGCTTCCTCACTCGTACGACTCGGGCTTGGCGGTCCGGCTCATCAGGGTGTCCACGGCGAGCCGCGGGTCCATCCCCTCGTGACAGATCCGTTCGACCTGCTCGGTGATCGGCATCTCCACCCCGTGCGCCCGCGCCAGATCGCGGATCGCGAGGCAGCTCTTGACGCCCTCGGCGGTCTGTCGGGTCGCGGCCTGGGCCTGCTCCAGCGTCTCGCCCCGGCCCAGGTGCTCGCCGAAGGTGCGGTTGCGGGCCAGCGGGGACGAGCAGGACGCGACGAGGTCGCCCATGCCCGCCAGGCCGGCGAAGGTGATCGGGTCCGCCCCGAGGGCCACACCCAGGCGGGCCGTCTCGGCCAGCCCTCGGGTCATCAACATGGCCCGGGTGTTGTCGCCGAAGCCCATCGCGGTGGCGATGCCGTACGACAGCGCGATCACGTTCTTGACCGCGCCGCCCAGCTCGCAGCCGATCACGTCGTCGTTGGTGTACGGCCGCAGGTACGGCGTCCGGATCGACGACTGCACGAGCGTGGCGCGGTCGGCGTTGGTGCCGGCGACCACCGTGGCGGCCGGCTGCTCGGCGGCGATCTCGGGGGCGAGGTTCGGGCCGGAGACCACCACCACCCGATCGGCGGCCACCCCGGCGGTCTCGACGATGACCTCGCTCATCCGCTTGGTGGTGCCGAGTTCGATGCCCTTCATCAGCGACACCAGAGTGGCGTCCGGGTGCAGGTGCCCGGCCCACTCGGCGAGGTTGCCGCGCAGGGTCTGCGAGGGCACTGCCAGCACCACCACCTCGGCGCCGCTGATCGCCTCGGCGGCGTCGGTGGTGGCGGTGACCCGGGCCGGCAGCAGCAGGTCCGGCAGGTACTCCGGGTTGCGACGCTCGGCGCGGATGCTCTCGGCCACCGGGGCGCGGCGGGCCCACACGGTCACGTCCCGCCCCGCGTCGGCCAGGATCTTGGCGAAGGCGGTTCCCCAGGAGCCGGCGCCCAGCACCGCGACGTGGCCGCTCATGCCGCTTCACCGGGGTGGCGCTCGACGGACGGTCGGGCCGGCCGTTCCCACAGTGGCGGCGGGGTGCCACCGCGGATCTCGACGAGCATGTCCCGCAGCCGCAGCATGATGGCGTCCGTCATCTCCTCGAGGGTTTCCCGGGTCGGTGGGGCGCCCGCCCAGCAGCTCAGGTCGACCGGCTCGCCGGCCACGACGGTCACCGGGATCCGGGGGCGGGGGTTCAGCCGGCTGGTCCGCGGGTCGAAGATCCGCTCCGGACCCCACATCACCAGCGGCACCACCGGGGCGCCGGTGGCCAGCGCCAGCCGGGCCGCGCCGGTCTTGGCCTTCATCGGCCACAGGTCCGGCTGTCGGGTGGTCGTGCCCTCCGGGTAGATCACCACCGCGCCACCCTCGTCGAGCGCGGCGACCGACTTGTCCAGCGAGCGGACCGCGTCCACGCTGCCGCGCTCGACCGGGATCTGCAGACAGCGGTGCAGGATCCAGCCGATCACCGGCACCCGGAACACGCTGGCCTTGCCCAGGTACTGCGGCCACCGCCCGGAGTCGTAGATGAAGTGCGCGGAGACCAACGGGTCGGCGTGCGAGATGTGGTTGGCGACGATGATCATTCCGCCGTCACGGGCGAGGTGCTCCTGGCCGCGCCAGGTCCGCCGGGTCCAGACGGTCATCACCGGCTTCACCAGCCCCACGGCGAACCGTTGCCAGAACCCCAGCCTCCGCCGTGCCACTGTGCCTCCTCGTCGCGCCCCGACCCGCCGCGAGCCCCACCCGCGACACCCGCAGCGGAAATCATGCCTGCTCGCCCCCGGTACGGCCAGCGAGGGTCCCGTCGTCCGGCTGGCAGGATTGCGGACGTGAGTCAGCCGAGGTGGGCCGTGGTGGTGCCGGTGAAGCGTCTGACCGCGGCCAAGAGCCGGCTGCGGGGCGCGCTGCCCGGCGTACCGCATGAGGAGCTGGCACTGGCGCTGGCGGCCGACACGCTCCGCGCGGTGCTGGCCTGCCCGGCGGTCGCCGAGGCCCTGGTGGTGACCGACGACACCCGGGTGGCGGCCGCGGCGCGGGCCGCCGGGGCGCGGACGGTGCCCGACCTGCCGGACGCCGGCCTGAACGCCGCCTTCCGGCACGGCGCGGCACAGATCCCCGGGCGGTGGGTGGCCGGGCTGACCGCCGACCTGCCGGCGCTGCGCCCGGCCGAGCTGGCCGACGCGCTGCGCGCGGCGCAGCACGACACCGAGGGGGTACGCCGGTTCGTGGCGGACGCCCCCGGTGGTGGGACGGTGCTGCTCGCCGCGCCGTCGGGCGTCGACCTCGACCCACGGTTCGGCGTCGGCTCGGCGGCGGCGCACGCGGCGAGTGGGGCGCTGCCGCTGACCGGTGACTGGCCCAGCCTGCGGCGGGACGTGGACACCGCCGAGGACCTGGCCGCCGCCGCCCGGCTGGGGCTGGGACCGCGCACCGCGGCGCTGCTCGCCGCCGGCTGACCGGCGCGCTGAACAAGCTGACCCGGCCGGTGTACGGTGCGAGCATGCAGGGCACGGTGGCCAGTTACGACGCGGCGACACGTAGCGGTGTCCTACTGCTCGACGACGGCACCGAGCTGCGTTTTCCCGCCCGGGCGTTCGACGCCTCCGGCCTGCGGTTGCTCCGGCTCGGCCAGCGGGTGCGCATCGACACCGATCCCGACGGCGAGGTCGTCCGGGTGACATTGCCGACGATGCACTGAGCTGGCGGGGCCAAGTTCATTTTGCGTTAACTCTAATCGGGTGATTATGAGCGGGTGAGCACCCCTCGCGAGCATCCGGTCACCCCTCCCGCCACCGACCCCCGCAACGGCGCCCGCGTTCGCGGCACCGACGGCCGTTTCCGCCCGTCCCGGGCCGAACGGGCCGGCGCCGCCCGTGCCGACACGCTCGCCGACGACCCGGGCGCGGCGTCCTCCGGGCTCGACGAGGTCATCGAACCCGGCGTGCCGCCCACGGAGACGGACGGCCCGGCGACCGGCGCGGCCCTGCCCGGCACCTCCGGCGGCCTCGCCACCGGCCTCTCCGCGGGCGGTGCGGGGGACGACGAGCCACCGGCTGCTCCCCCGCTGCCGGAGGACCGCTTCCTCAACCGGGAGCTGTCCTGGCTCGACTTCAACGCGCGGGTGCTCACCCTCGCCGAGGACCAGCGCACCCCCCTGCTGGAGCGGGCCAAGTTCCTGGCGATCTTCGCCAGCAACCTCGACGAGTTCTACATGGTGCGGATCGCCGGCCTGAAGCGGCGGCTCTCCGCCGGCCTGCCGGTGCGCGGCGGCGACCGGCTGCCCCTGCGCACGCAGCTGGAGCTGATCGCCGAACGGACCGCCGAGCTGGTCGCCCGGCACGCCGCCTGCTTCGTCGACGACGTCCTGCCCCGGCTGGCCGAGGAGGGCATCCGCATACTGCGCTGGGGTGACCTGGGCGACCCCGAGCGGGAGCGGCTGCGCACCTACTTCCGGGAGCACATCTTCCCGGTGCTCACCCCGCTCGCGGTGGACCCGGCGCACCCGTTCCCGTACATCTCCGGGCGGTCGTTGAACCTGGCGGTGGCGGTCCGGGACCCGGACGGCGGGTCCGAGCTGTTCGCGCGGGTGAAGGTGCCCAACAACGTCCCGCGCTTCGTACGGGTCGACCGGGACCAGCCGGGCGTGCGGATGCTGCCGGTGGAGGACCTGATCTCGGTGCACCTGGGTCAGCTGTTCAGCGGCATGCAGGTGGTCGAGTGCCACCTGTTCCGGGTCACCCGCAACGCCGAGGTGGAGGTCGACGAGGACCGCGACGAGGATCTGCTCCAGGCCCTCGAACGGGAGCTGGCCCGCCGCCGGTTCGGCCCGCCGGTCCGCCTGGAGGTCGCCGCGTCGATCTCCGACCACATGCTGGAGCTGCTCGTCCGCGAGTTGGACATGGACGACCAGGACGTGCTGCGGGTGCCCGGCCTGCTGGACCTTTCCGCGCTGTGGCAGGTGTACGGCGAGGCCGACCGCCCCGATCTCAAGGACCCGCCGTTCGTGCCGGCCACGCATCCCCGGCTCGCCGAGGGCGAGGTGCCGCGCAGCGTCTTCTCCACCCTGCGGGACGGGGACATCCTGGTGCACCACCCGTACCACTCGTTCGCCACCAGCGTGCAGCGCTTCATCGAGCAGGCCGCCGCCGACCCCAACGTGCTGGCCATCAAGCAGACCCTCTACCGCACCAGCGGTGACTCGCCGATCGTGGACGCGCTCGTCGACGCGGCCGCCGCCGGCAAGCAGGTGGTGGTCCTGGTCGAGGTGAAGGCCCGCTTCGACGAGGTGGCCAACATCGGCTGGGCCCGCACCCTGGAACGCGCCGGCTGCCACGTGGTGTACGGCCTGGTGGGGCTCAAGACGCACTGCAAGACCGCCCTGGTGGTCCGGCAGGAGGGCAACCAGATCCGCCGGTACTGCCACATCGGCACCGGCAACTACCACCCGAAGACCGCCCGCCTGTACGAGGACTTCGGGATGCTCACCGCCGACCCGGAGATCGGGGCGGACCTCACCGACCTGTTCAACGTGCTGACCGGCTACAGCCGGCAGACCGCGTACCGGCGGCTGCTGGTCGCCCCGCAGGGCATCCGCAGCGGCCTCATCGAACGCATCGAACGGGAGATCGCGCACGTCCGGTTGGGCATGCCCGGCCTGGTCCAGTTCAAGGTCAACTCGCTGGTCGACGAGGGCGTGACCGACGCGCTGTACCGGGCGTCCCAGGCCGGCGTGCACGTCGACCTGCTCATCCGGGGCATGTGCACGCTGCGTCCGGGGGTGCCTGGGCTGTCGGACAACATCCGGGTGCGCTCGATCCTCGGCCGGTTCCTGGAGCACTCCCGGGTCTTCCGCTTCGGCAACAACGGCGAGGCCGAGTTCTGGATGGGCTCGGCGGACCTGATGCACCGCAACCTGGACCGGCGGGTGGAGGCGCTGGTGCAGGTGAGCGATCCGGTCGCCCGCGCCGAGCTGGACTACGTGCTGACCGCCGCGATGAGCCCGGACGTGGACGCGTTCGAGCTGGCCGGCGACGGCACCTGGACGCGGCGTACCGACGGTGACGACGCGGCCCGGGTGCACCTGCAGGATCTGCTGCTGCGCCGCGTCGGTGGCACGGCCGGCTGACCGTTCGCGGCATAGGCTGAGCTGATGGTCGAGGAGGAGCAGAAGTACGAGGTGGACGACACCTTCGTGCTGCCGGACCTGTCCGCCACGTTTCCGGCCGGCGGCCGGGTCCGGGCGCTGCCGCCGGTGACGCTCGTCGCCCGCTACCTCGACACGGTCGACCTGCGGCTGGCCCGCGCCGGGGCGTCCCTGCGCCACCGCAAGGGTGACGAGCTGCCGTGGACGGTGAAGCTGCCCACCGGCACGCCCGGCGTCCGGCACGAGATCTCCCGTCCCGGGCCGGTCGGGCAGCCGCCGCCGGAGCTGGTCGAGCTGGTCACCGTCCTGCATCGGGGCGCGTCGCTGGCGCCGGTGACTGTGGTACGCACCGTCCGGCACGCTCACGAGGTGTGCGACCGGGCCGGAACGGTGCTCGCCGAGGTGGTGGACGACCGGGTGACAGTCCTCGACGACGCCGGCGCCACCACCGGCGCGTTCCGCGAGGTGGAGGTGGAGCGCAAGGCCGGCGACCGCAAGCTGCTGGAACGAATCGGCGAGGTGCTGTGCGAGGCCGGGGCCCGGGCCGGCTCGTTCACCCCGAAGCACGTACGGGCGCTGGGGACGGTGGCGCAGGCCGAACCCGACCTGGTCGGGCCGGGCGGACTGACGGCCGACCCGACCGCCGGGGACATGGTCACCGAGGCGGTCCGCAAGGAGGTGGGCCGACTGTTGGCGCACGACCCGCTGGTGCGGCTGCGCACCTCGACCGACGGCGGCGACAGCGCCGTACACCAGATGCGGGTGGCCTGCCGACGGCTGCGCAGCGACCTGCGCACCTTCCGGCCGCTCGTGCGCCGCAGCTGGGCCCGGCCCCTGCGCGACGAGCTGCGCTGGCTGGCCGGGGTGCTCGGCGGGGCGCGCGACGCCGAGGTGCTCCGCGACCGACTGCGGCGCACCGCGACCGCCGACCCGCTCAGCCCGCTCGACACGGGCGCGGTGGACCGACTGGACGAGGCGCTCGCGCAGCGGCAGCGGCAGGCGCTCGCCGCCATCGACGAGGCGCTGCGCTCGCCGCGTTACCTGGCCCTGGTGGACGCGCTGGTGCTGGCCGCCCGCGCGCCCCGGCTCACCCGACGGGCGGCCGCCCCGGCGGCGCGCACGCTACCGAAGCTGGTGGCCCGCCCGTGGCGGCAGCTCACCGGCCCCGACGGCGTGGACGGGCTCGACCCGCTGGCCCCCGACGACCGCTGGCACGCCGTCCGCAAGGAGGGCAAGCAGGCCCGCTACGCGGTCACCGCAGTGGTCCCGGCCGTCGGCAAGGACGCGCGGCGGCTGGCCCGCGCGTTGGCCCGCGTCCAGGACGTGCTCGGCGAACACCAGGACGCCGCGGTGGCCGCCGAGACCTGGCTCGCCCTCGCCGCCGACCGACCGGCCGACCACGAGCTGGCGGTCACCGCCGGGCGGCTGGCCGAGCGGGAACGCGACACGGTCCGCCTGATGCGGGCCCGGTTCCCCGCCGCGTGGCACCGGGCCACCCGGCGACGGCGGACCAGATGGTTGCCGTGACGGGCATCCGCGCTGCCGGCGGGGTCTGCTGGCGACCGACCGCCGACGGCGTACGGGTCTGCGTCGTGCACCGCCCGCGCTACGGGGACTGGACGCTGCCCAAGGGCAAGCTCGAACCGGGCGAGCATCCACTGGTCGCGGCGGTCCGGGAGGTGGCCGAGGAGGCCGACGTGCGGGGCGTACCGCAGGTGCGGCTGCCGTCGGTGCGCTACCGCAGCGAGGGGCAGGCCAAACTGGTCGACTACTGGTCGATGCTCGCGGTCGCCGAGGGCGGGTTCCAGCCGGGCACCGAGGTCGACGACATCCGGTGGCTGGCCGTGGACGACGCGATCCGCCTGGTCAGCTATCCGCACGACGCCGAGGTGCTCGCCGGGTTCGCCGCGTTGCCGCCGGTGACCGCGACCGTCGCGGTGGTCCGGCACGGGCACGCCGGCAAGCGGGCCACCTCGACCGGCCCGGACACCGCCCGCCCGCTCGATCGCGAGGGGTGGGCCCAGGCGTACGCGCTGGCGCCGCTGATCGCCCTGGTGCGCCCGGCCCGGCTCCTGTCGGCCTCGCCGCGCCGCTGCGTGCAGACCCTGGACCCGGCCGCCGCGTTGCTCGACCTGCCCATCGAGATCTGCGGCGACCTGGACGAGCCGCAGCCGGGTCAGCAACAGGACGAGCGGGTGCTGGCCACCGCCGCCCAACTGCTGGAGCTGGCCTGCGCCGGCGGGCAGGTGGCGGTGTGCAGCCAGGGCAAGGTGCTGCCGGGCGCGTTGGAGCAGCTGACCGGCCGCGCCGACGAGGACTTCATTACCCCGAAGGGCGGCGGCTGGCTGCTGGCCTTCAGCGGCGAGCGGCTGCTCGCGGCCGACCGCCTGTGAGGCCCGCCCGGCGCTTCGGCGGTTGATCCCCCCTTCAGGTCGCCGACGTGGCGGTGTCCGGCTGGCCAGATACCGCAGCATCGGCGATCCCGGCGCGGGGTCAGCGGGACGGCAGGGTGAGGGTCACCGCCACCGGCAGGTGGTCGCTGGCCTCGCCGCGCGGCGCGACCGGATTCGTCGCCGTCAGGCCGGGCGAGACGAAGACGTGGTCGATCTGCTGGCGTGGATCGTCGGCCGGGCTCGTCGCCAGCGGACGGGCGACCGCCAACGCGTCGACCAGCCCGGCCGCGGTGAACTGCTCGAAAGCCTCGTCGCCCGGCTCGGTGTT
>NZ_JBFAPG010000168.1:0-11413 GCF_040675595.1 Micromonospora sp. NPDC049580 | reverse complement strand
CGTGTGTCGCGTCGCGGCACACGCTCATCGGCAGCGCAACCGTTCCCGCTCGGGAAGGAACAGGTGTGACCCCGGAGACGACCTACCCGATGACCCTCGGCCAACTATCGGTCTGGCGGGACATCGAAAAAATGCATCCGGAGAAGTGGTGGGAGGGCAACCTCTGCTTTTCCTGGTCGTTGCCGGAAAATGTGACCGCGGCGGACGTCTGGCGCGCGGTCGGAGCACTCGGCATGCGGCACGCCTCGCTGCGCACGACGTTCGACGTCGAGGACCCGGGAGATCCGCGCCAGCGCGTCGCGGTGGATTCCCCCGCCGACGTGGTCGAGGCGGTACGACAGCCCGACGGCGAGACGGGGATGTCCCGGATCGAGACCGAGGAGATCCAGCGGCCGTTCACGCTCACCACCGACCTGCCGTGGCGGGTGTGGCTGACCGAGAGCGACGGCCGCCCCCGTGAACTGTTGGTCGTCATCCACCACATGGCGGCCGACGGCGCGGGCATCAACACCATGGAGCGGGACTTCTACGCCCTGCTGGCCGGGGAGGCGCTGCCACCGGCGCCGCAGCCGGCCGACCTCGCGACGCGGCAACGGTCCGGCGAGATGGACGCCAGACTGCTCGCCGCGGAGTCGTACTGGCGCAAGGTGCTGGCGGGGGCACCCCGGCGGACGCCGCCCGCACCGGGGCCGGTGCTCCGGGCGACGATGCACACCGGCATCCCCGAGCCCATCCTCCGCCAGGCGGCGCGCGGCATCGGCGTCACCGTGGCAGGGGTGCTGCTCACCGCGTACTGCCGGGCGATCATCGCGACGGGCACCACCAGCACCCCGGTCCTGCTCTACCCCATGTCGTCCAACCGTTTCGACCCGGCGGTCACGTCGCTCGTCACGTCGATGAACCAGTGGGTGCCGCTGCTGGCCGCGCCGGAACCGGACGAACCGTTCGCGCACACCGCGCGCGCCCTGTACGTACGGAACATGCGGGCCCTCAAGCACGGGGTCTACGACCCGGACACGGTGGCGCGGATTCGCGAGGACGCCGAACGGGAGGGCGGCCCGCTCGACCCGGGGTACCACTTCACCTTCCTGCTGCCCCCGATGGTGGTGCAGCCGCCGGAGACGATCCAGGAATCGCGGATCGAGTGGCACGTGCCGATCCGCTCGACCGGGCCCGGCTTCTACCTGATGGCCAACGCCGACACGACGGTCCGGCTGACCGTGCGGGTGATCCGCGAAGGCTACCAACGCGCGGAACTCGACGCTCTGCTCGTCGCCATGCGCGATGACCTGCTGGAGCTGGTCGGCGCGAGCGCGGAGGCCGCCGGATGACCACGACCGCGCCGCCCACCACCCCGGCGGTCACGCCAAGCCTGTGGCGTCACCGGGACTTCATGACGCTGTGGACCGGCCAGACCCTCAGCGAGACCGGTTCCGCGGTGTCCACCCTCGCCGTCCCGCTCATCGCGGTGTCCGTGCTGAACGCGTCCACGTTCTCGGTGAGCCTGCTGCAGGCCGCCGGGATGGCGGCGTACCTGCTCGTCGCGCTGCCGGCCGGGGTGATCGTCGACCGGATGCGCAAGCGGCGGCTGATGGTGTTCTGCAACCTGCTGCGGGCCCTCGCGATGGGCACCATTCCGCTGGCGTTTTTCGCCGGTGAGCTCACCATGGCGCAGTTGTGGCTGGTGGCGGCCCTGTGCAGCGTCTGCTCCGTCTTCTTCGAGGTGGCCTACCAGTGCTACCTGCCGACTGTGGTGCGCTCGGATCAACTGCTGGACGCGAACGGCAAACTCAGCACCACGTACTCGGTCGCCCAGGTCGCGGGTATCGGGCTCGGCGGAGGACTGGTCGCGGTCTTCGGCGCGGCGCGGACGGTCCTCATCGACGCCGCCTCGTTCGCGGTCAGCGCCGTCTCGCTGCTGCTGATCCGGCGCAGGGAGCCGGAGGTGGCTGTACCGCAGGGCCCCCGGCCGCGGCTGCGGGAGGAGATCTCCGCCGGCCTGGCCTTCGCCTTCCGGCATCCGGTGCTGCGGAAGATCGTCGCGGCCAGCGGCACCCTGAACGTGTTCAGTCAGGTGATCTACGCCCTCTCGGTCATCTACCTGGTCCGGGTCCTCAAGCTGACGCCGGCCGAGGTGGCCGTGCAACTGGCGCTGGGCACGGCCGGCGGCATCGCCGGCGGACTCGCCTCCGGCAGGCTGGCTCGACGGATCGGCACCGCCCGCATCATCTGGGTCTCCCTGCTCGGGCTCGGCTGGACGATGCTGCTGGTGCCGCTGGCCGAGCCCGGCTGGCGGGTCGCGTTCTACACCGTCGGCATGACCGGCTTCGCCGCACTCTGCGCGATCTACAACGCGGCCCAGATCAGCTACCGGCAGCAGATGTGCCCGCCGGAACTGCTCGGCCGCCTCACCGCCGGGGTCCGCTGGATCGTGTGGGGCGCCCTGCCGATCGGCGCGGTTCTCGGTGGTGTGCTGGGCACCTGGCTCGGCGTCCGCGAGACCCTGGTGATCGCCGCCCTCGGCGTCTGGGCCTCCGGGCTGTGGGTCTACTTCTCGCCGCTGCGGAGAATGCGTGACTTCACGCCCGTCCCCGAGCCGGCCAGCCAGGCCTGACAGCGAGTCGCCGGCGAGGCGCGGGGACGTCAGCGGTTCGGGCCGGCCAGCGCCGCCCACGTACGCGCCACCCCGGTGGGCAGGTCGGTGACGGGGTGCCAGTCCAGCATCGCCGACGCGCGTCGGACGTCGAGCCAGATGTCGCGCCGGTCGAAGGCCCGACGGTCCGCGTACCGGATGGTCAACGGCCGACCGACGGTCGCCGTCACCACCTCCAGCAGCTCGGCGAGGGAGGTGGGATGGCCGGCGCCGACGTTGAGGACGGCGCCGTCGAGCGCCTCGCGGGTGTCGCGGTCCAGGTGACGGTCCCACACCGCCAGCAGGGCGGCCACGACGTCGTCGATGTAGACGTAGTCGCGGCGGGTGACCGGGTCGCCGAACACCTGCAACGGCCGGTGCGTGGCCGCGGCCTCCAGCCAGTGCGACACCACGCCGAGCCCGCCCTCGGCGCGCTGGCCGGGCCCGTACACGTTGGACGGCCGCAGCACGACCGGCCGGAGGTGGTCGGCGGCCTCGCGCAGGGCCTGCTCCTGGGCCAGCTTCGCCCGGCCGTAGACGCTGTCGGGGCCGAGTGGGCCGGTCTCGTCCACCGGTGGCGGCACATCCGGCCGGTACGCCGTCCCGCCGGATCCCAGCAGGACGAAGGTGGGACGACGGGCGCCCAGCTTGCACGCCTCCAGCGCGGCGGCGAGGGCACGCTGGTCCAGCTCGACGAGTTCGGGCTGGCTGACGGCCCTCTTCGGCGTGACCGTGCCGGCGGCCCAGAAGACCAGGTCCGCCCGCCTGATCGTATCGGCGTAGCGGTGTTCCTCGACGGCGTTGCGGGGTCGGGTCACCCGGTGCGGAGGCAGGCGGCGGCGTTCGAGCGCACGGCACAGACTGGCGCCGATGAAACCGTCCGACCCGACGACCACCGTGACCGGGGCGGGGACGGCGCTCACCCCGGAACCTCGGTCTGCACGGCGCGGGTCGCCAGGTCGGCGGCGTAGTCGGCGGTCCCCACACGGGCGGCCAGCAGGTTGCGGTGCAGGGTCTCCAGCAGGTCGAGGGAGTATCCGCTGTCACGCCACTCCTGCTCGGTGACGCCGTAGCCCAGCCGACGCCACAGGTCGGCGTTGACCTGCTCGTGCGCGCCGAAGGGCGCCAGCAGCACGATCGGCGTGGCCGACCAGAGCGAGTCGATCAGGGTGCCCCCGCCGGTCTTGCAGAGCATGGCGACGCGGTGTCGGGCGAGGTCGAACGAGTCGTGGTACGCCGCACCCCGTCGGTACCGCACCGCGCCGTCCGGAAGGATCTCGCCGAACGGTGGGAAGCCGTCGTCCTGCCAGGCCTCCCACTCCGGGTCGATCATGAAAGCCCGGCAGCCGGGGGGCAGCTCGGACACGTCGGCCGGGTCGTGGGTCACCACGTCGACCAGCAGCCCCGCCCGGGCGAGATCCGCCGCGCGGTCCCGGTAGGTGCCCAGCCCCCAGCCGCCGCCGTGCGCCAGCAGGCGGGGCTCCCGCCGCTGCCACGGCACCGGGTCCTCGTCGCCGACGCGGATGCTCGTCGGCGCGGTGCCCCGCTCGGCGTCGAACATCCACACGTGACGGAAGCGCTCTGTGCGGGCCCGGAAGAGGTTGAAGGAGGCGGTCGGCGCGGCGTCGAGGTGACAGATGTCCACCCGAGGCGTTCGGGACGTGAGCGCCTCGTACCGTTCGACGACGGGCACCCAGAAGCCGGAGAAGATCACCACCTGGTCCACGTCCGCGGCCCGCCACCGGTGCAGCAGGTCACCGACCGCGGCGTCGTCGAGCGCCGGCATCTGATCACGCACCATGCGCTGGGCGGCCACCGCGAGCTTGAAGTTCCCTCTGAAGGCCAGCTTGGCGGCCCTCAGCCGGTCGAGTTCGTCGGGTCGCAGCAGCCGCTCGAACACCTCCACGCGCACCTCGATCCCGAGGGCACGCAACCGACCCGCCAGGATGAGGGCCGGTACGTGGGTGCCGAGCGTGGCGCCCGACGTCAGCAGCACAGTGGCCATCGATGCTCCGATCGTCGGGAGTCAGGTGACGAGACTCGGGGCGCCGGCCGTCGCGACGAGCAGGTCGCCCACCTGCGCTTCGAGGGCGACCCGGGCCGCGTCGTCCGGGGCGAACACGGCGAGAAAGAGCCGCCCACGGGGCGGGGTGAGCGTCCCCGAGGCCAGCGGCAGCACCCCCGGCTCGTCGCCGCGAAACAGCAGCTTCGCGTCGTCCAACGCGGACACCAGCCTGGCCACCGTGTCGCCGGGCCGCACCGGCGTCGTGCGGCAGCGCAACCAGGAGCGCAGGCCGACCGTCCGGGCCCGCCGGTCGAGGTGCAGGTTCAGCAGGCCCATCGATCGTCGGGCGTTGATCTCCAGCACCGGTACGACCGTGCCGTCGCCCAGCCGCAGTCCGTCGACGCAGACCGGCCCGGTGTAGCCCTCGGCCGCGAGCGCCGTCCCGACCCGCGCGATCACCTCCCGGTGCGCGGTGGTGTCGAGGCTCGCGTGCTGATCCGCGGGGAGCGGACCGGAGCCGCGGTAGGCGAACTCGGCGTTGTCGACGTGCTGTACGCCCCGCCACCGCACCGCGCCGCTCGGGTCGACCTCAAGGTGGGTGGAGAAGCTGGACGCCTCCGCGAAGAGGGGTTGCACCAGCAGCTCCACCCGAGCCCCGCGCGCGACCTGCCGCTCCAGGTGCCGGACGACCGTGTCCAGCACCCGAGGGTTGCCGACCCGCAGGGCGCCCCGGCCGGCGACCCCGTACGGATCCTTGAGCACGACGTCGTCCGGCGCGTCCTGCACCAGCCGCCGCACCTGCCGGGGCGTGGTGGCCAGGACGGCGGCGCCGGGCAGGCCGGCGTCCCGAACCAGGTCGTTCGACCAGACCTTGGAGTTGACGCGGGCGACGACCTCGACGGGGGGAACCGTGGCACGCAGGCCGAGTCGGCGCACCGCCACGGAGGTGTCCGGCCGGACGGCGTAGAACGCCGCGGCCCACCCGGACATCTCCGGCAGGGACGTGCCACCAGCCGACGCCAGCCGCTCCTCCACGGTGGCGTCCTGGTGACCCGGCACGGCCGCGACCCGTGGTGCGATGCCGGCGACCGCCAGCGCCTCGACCAGGGCCTCGTCCATCGGCTCGGCGGTGAGCAGCAGATCGCCCGGAGCGCACCCGACCGCCAGCAGCTCGTCCATGCCGCGACGTCCCCGGCTGCCACCTGCCGCCGGGCCGGCGGGCAGCCCGGCGAGATCCTCCGGCCGCCACGCCGCCTCCGCGTCGAACGAGCCGAAGTGAACGGTCCCGCTCACCTCACCGACCATCGCCGTCGAGGGCGAAATGGCAGAACGCCTTCACCGACTCCAGGTGGATGCTGTCCAGCGACTCGAAGTCGATCTCGACGTCGAACTCCTCCTCGACGGCGAGCAGGAACGTGATCATGTGCAGCGAGTCGATTCCGAGGTCGAGCAGCAGATTCGTGTCCGCCGTCACCTCCTGGGCCAGCGCCGGATCCTCCAGAACCCGCGCGAGCAGGACCGCCATGCGGGTGACCACCTCTGCCATGCGTTCACTCCCCGCTCAGGTAGAGAAGGATGCACTTCGAGCACACCGGCATGAGGCCGCTGTCGCGCAGGATGCCGCGGACCCGGGTGAACCGCTCGCTCTGCCAGATGTCCTGCATGGACTGCTCGCTCAGGTCGCCGATGACGAACTCGGGGAAGAACTTGCACGAGCTGACCCGGCCGTCGGCGTGGATCTCGATCCGGTTGGACACCGCCAGGCAGCGGCTGCGCCGCTGGGCGGGACGGGACGTGCCGCGGATGAAGTCGTCGATCTCATCCTGCTCGACCTGCGGCTGGTAGCGCACCCGCAGATCCCACACCCGGCTCGCCAGTCGGGCCATCGACTCCTTCAGCACCGGCAGGTACTGCTCGGGCAGCGCATAGGTGTACGAGTGCCACGTCGGCTTGTCGCCCGGCTCCGGCGGGTTGAGCCACGAGAACGACTCCTCGTAGAGCCGGTCCATCGCCGACGCCGTCTCCGGGCTGATGTACCAGGGCAGCAGCCAGTAGACCGAGTTGAAGCCGGTCTGCTCGGCCCACTCGGTGAACTCGTACATGCGGCCGACCATGTCCTCGCTGACCATGCACGCGACGGACAACTCGCCCTGGTACTCGCCGCGCCGTTGGAGGTCGAGCATCGCCTCGACGTTGCGCAGGGTGCGCCGGAACGATCCCTTGCCCCGCAACGCCTCGTGCTCCGGCTCGAAGCCGTCCAGGCTGACCAGCAGGTTGAGTCGTGGCCCGATGGCCAGCAGGTGTTCGGCGTTGCGCTCCATCAACAGGCCGTTGGTGCACATGTTGACGACTCGCGGCACGGCGCCCAGCAGCTTGGCGATCTCTCCGAACCGGGAGTGCATCAGGGGCTCACCGCCCCACAGAAAGACCTTCGCCTGCTCGGGCGCGGTCGTCTCCAGCACGTCCCGGACGACGTCGAGGTCGAGTTCGGAACGCCTGCGCTGGCTGTCGTAGTTGTGGAAGAACCCCTGCTCGTTCCACTGGAAGCAGTGGTGGCACCGCAGATTGCACCGGTAGGTCAGCTGCATGCTGACCTCCTGCGGCAACGCGGTGGCGTAGAGGGGATCCGCCGCCAGGTTACGGCGCGTCGCCGACCGGATCGCCACCGTCCGGCGCAGATCGTGCAGTTCCCCGGACGTGAAGACCTTGTTGGTACGTGGGTAGGACATGCAGGCTCCCCGCTCGTCTGCCACGAAACGGTCACTCCTGCGCGGGGCAGGGGACATCGCTTCGCCAGATTCGTGATTGGATCGGGGGCCGTTCGCATCCCTACATGCGCACGAACCCCCGGTATCACACAAGGAACCGGCGGCGGCAGTCCGACGTGGATGTGAGTGTCCTGCTCACCCCCCCGCCACGGGTCGTTCACCACACTGACACATGAGGTCTTCGTCGTAAACCCCGCGTGCTCCGCCTTTCGGCCACTCGGCTGCGCCTCAGCGCAGGGCGCGGAACAGCAGCAGGTAGGCGCAGTAGCCCAGCGGCACCAGCAGGAAGCAGATCAGGAACCCGAGCGGCAGGTACCGGGGTGGGGTGCCGGCGACCATGGCGGGTCTCCCCCATCGGCCCAGCACCAGGTACCCGCCGAAGAACGCCAGCGCCGGCAGCCCCGCACAGATCCACGCGCCGAGGGTGAAGCCGTCGACCAGGCCGACCCCGGAGGCGAGCACGAGGGTCAGCATGAGCACCCCCGCCGCCGCCCCGCACGCGGCGTAGACGGCGACCGCCCGCGCCAGCGGCGACCACGTCGGCAGCAGCGCCGGCCGTTGGGCAAGCAGCTCGGCCTGCTGCCCGTGCCGGTCGGCCTCGTCGGCCATCCGCCGGGCCAGCTCCAGCTCCACCACCGGGTCGACCGCCGCCGCCCGCTGCGCCGGCACCCCGGCGCCCGCCGGGCTCACCGCCGTCGGCAGCGCCAGCGGCGACTGCACGACCGGCAGCTCGGGGTACGCCCCGACACCCGCCCGCCCCGGCACGCCGGCTGCGCCGGCGGACCCGCCGTCCCCCGATCCGCTGACGATGGGCGAGCCGGTCGGCGGCGGCGAACCGGGCCAGGTGGTGGCCGGCCCGGTTGCCGGCGGGCGGGGCGGGACGCCCGTACTCGTTCCCGGCGCGTCGTTGCCCGGTGCGGCGGTCGGGCCGGCCGGTGGCTGGTCGATGCCGATCGCGCGGCCGAGCTGGTCGAGGCGGTGGCCCTGGGCGGTCAGCCGCTGGTGCAGGTAGTCGGCGGCGGCGTGCAGGTCACGGCGGCGCTCGGACTCGGCTGCGGCGTCCCGCTCGCCGGCGCGACGGTGCTCGGCGAGCTGTCGGGCCAGCGCCGCGTACTCCTCGAAGGACACTGTCAACGCTCCCCGTGCGGCTCGTGCCCGTCGCGGGCGAACGGCACGATCAGCCTGGTGCGCTGGTCGTGCCGGTCGACCAGCAGCGCCCGGTCGGCGCGCGGCGTGTAGGCCAGGTCGTGCACCCCGAGGTGCAGGGCCAGCTCGGCGCCGGGCACGTTGAGCGCGACGAGGCAGGCGACGTCGTCGCGGTTCTGGGTGCCGCCGAGGTCGTCGGAGAGCCGCCGCAGGCCGCGCCACCAGCCGAGCAGGTGCACGCCCTGGGCGGGGCC
Organism: Micromonospora sp. NPDC049580; assembly: GCF_040675595.1. NCBI lineage: Bacteria > Bacillati > Actinomycetota > Actinomycetes > Micromonosporales > Micromonosporaceae > Micromonospora > Micromonospora sp. NPDC049580. The sequence goes on along the minus strand of NZ_JBFAPG010000168.1, from coordinate 2,608 downwards.
GTGGCGCAGCAGCGTACGCAGGTCGTCCAGGCCGGAGCGGAACGTGACCGGGTCGGCCGCACCGAGGACCGGAGCGGCGGCGTCCATCCCGAACACCACCAGGTATTCGCGGCCGGCCGGCTCGGCGGCCAGCGTGGCGATCCGGTCGCGCAGCCCGGCCGCGTCGAGGCGGTGCACCGGGTGGCCGGCGGCCCGCAGCGCGGCCTCGGTCTCGGCCGCGATCGGGTCGGCGGCGGTGACCAGGGAGGCCACCTGGAACCGGGCGTCGCCGGGGGTGTGTTGACGGGCCAGGCTCAGCGCGGCGGCGCGCAGCACGTCCGCGCCGGCCGGTGCGGTGCCCACCACGGCGAGGTGCCGGCCGGGGGTGGAGTCCATCAGGAACAGCGCTGTGGTGCCGTGCACGTCGACCGTCCGGCCGACCAGCGCCATGGGGCGTCGGCCACCGGGGCGTAGCCCGGCGAAGGTGGGATCGTCCTCGACGCGCGCCGCCTCGTACCCCTTGAAGACCGCCGGGGCCCGCGAGCCCGGCGGGCGGGCCTGCCACAGCTCGTGGCGCAGCGCGGCGAGGTCGGCCGCGGCGGCGTGCGCGTCGGGGAAGCGCAGCACGGTGTCGGCACCGACCGCGCCGGCGGCGGTGTTGACCACGGCCGAGCCGATCGGCAGGGCCGCGGCGGCGTCGTTGAGCTGGTCGAGGACACCGCCGCCGCCGGGCAGCGCCACGCGCAGCGCGAACTGCCCGAAGATCGCCTCGGCCCGACCGTAGAGGGCCTCGATGCCGGTCATGCTCTGACTGGCCAGCACCAGGTGGATGCCATACGAGCGGCCCTTGCGGGCCAACTCCTCCAGCAGGTCCACGGATTCGCGGGCCAGCGCGTCGTTGCCGGCGAGCAGCACGTGGAACTCGTCGATGACGGCCACGATGCGCGGCAGCGGATTGTCCCGTGGCAGGTCGGCGAGCTTGGTGACGCCGTGCCGCTTCAGCGCGGTGGCCCGGCGCTGTGCCTCCCGGCGCAGCTCGCGCAGCACGGCGAGGCCGTACTCGCGGTCGGATTCGATGCCGACGGCACGGGCGTGCGGCAGCCAGGACGGGTCACGCCCGGTGGGCACGAACTCGGTGAAGCTGACGCCCTCCTTGAAGTCGAGCAGGTAGAGCTGCAACTCGGCCGGCGAGTAGCGCGCGGCCAGTCCGTACAGGACGTCGAGGAGGAAGACGGTCTTGCCGGCGCCGGTGCGCCCGCCGACCAGCCAGTGCGGGGTGGCATCGTCGAAGGCGACCGTCAGCGCGGTGTCGAAGGCGACGGTCAGCGGAGTGTCGAAGGCGACCGTCAGCGGCGCGGGGCCGGCCCGGCCGACGACGGTGCGCAGCCCGTTGGCCGCGGACTCGGCCCAGCGCCGCTCGGGCAGCAGCTCGGCGAAGGGCAGCGCCTCGGCACGGCGGGCGGCGGCGCCGAGGTGCTCGGCGAGCGCGCGGACCGAGGCCGGCGGCGGGTCGCCGTCGAGCAGCACCGGGGCGGCGAGACCGCTGCCGTCGACGCTGAACGGGACGCCGGGCGGGTCGCCGACGTGCGCGTACCCCTCGCTGATCCGGAGGGCGGTGGTGCTGCCCAGCGGCGGTGCGGTCTCGCCGGGCAGCCGGGACGGATGGCCGGCGAGGAGCACGCAGACGGCGGCGGCCGGGCCGGCGTGGGTGAGCGCGGCGAGCCGGGCCAGCTCGCGCGGCGGCGGGGCGGCGGTGGCGACCACCAGCAGCAACTGCCGGGTGGAGGGATCGGCGTGCTGGGCGGCGCGGGCGTGCCGTTCGGCGGCGGTCAGCAGGGCGGCCACCTCGGCCTCGCTGGTGGCCGGCGGGTCGAGCACGCCGGCGTCGAGCAGCGGGCGCAGCGGGCCGAAGGTGGCGCCCAGCGCGGCGGTGTCGATGCCGGTGACCCGGACCCGACCGGGTGGCGCGGTGGCGACCAGCCGCAGCACCAGCGCCCGCAGCAGCGCGGCGACGCGCCCGTCCCGGGCGTCGGTGTCCAGTGCCAGGTGGTGGCCGCCGCCGAGCGGCAGCAGGACCGGGAAGCCGCCGTCCGGAGTGGACGCCTCGCCGATGCGCACCGCGGCCGGTGCGTCGGTCAGCGCGGTGGCGCCGGGGGTGGGGGTGGCCAGCGCGCCGCCGAGGCGCGCGAGTCGGGCCACGAGGTCGCCCCCGCCCGCCTGCGGCGGCGGAGCAGGCGCCGCGCCGAGCACGCCCCGGGCGGCATCCAGGTGTACGCGGGCCGCCCGGTGGGCGGTGACCGCCTGCCCGTACGCCGACGCGAGCCTGCCCACGCTCTGCCTCCCACGCCACGGCCGTCCGGTTCGCCGAAACCCTAACGGACAGCGGTGACACCGGGACAGTAGCGACCCGCGCTTTCGCGGCGGCCGACGCCGTGACACGCCCACAGCGCGCCGGGCCAGCGACGTTCACAGTTGTCGATTAGGTTGGCGGTGCGTACACCCGATGGAGGGAGTCCACCTCGTGCGACGAGTCCTCACGGCGGCCACCGCCGCCCTGACCCTCACCACCGCCGGCACCATGCTCACCGGCGCACCCGCCCCGGCCCCAGCCCGTCGGGGCGGCCGGGGC
>NZ_JBFAPG010000167.1:0-11431 GCF_040675595.1 Micromonospora sp. NPDC049580 | reverse complement strand
CCGTCGGGCGGCCAGGCGGGCTCGTCGCGCGGCGAGGCGGGCTCGGTTACCGAGCAGGGCGCGGCCGGATCGTCAGTGGGGGAGTCGGAGGCCGGGCAGCCGCGGCGGTCCGGGCTGCGCAACCCGGAGCGGGCGGTACGCGGCCTGGGCGCTGGGACGCTCAGCCTGGAGGCGCTGGTGCTGCTGCTGGCCATCCAGCCGATCCGGGTGGTCGGTGGCGACCTCGGCGGGGCCGCGATCGCGGCGGTGGTGGCCCTGGCGGTTGCCGCCGTCCTGCTCGCCGGCATGATGCGCCGCCCCTGGGCCTGGCACGCCGGCACCGTGCTGCAGGGCCTGCTGATGCTGGCCGGTCTGCTGCACTGGTCGCTGTTCGTGCTGGGCATCATCTTCGCCCTGGTCTGGGCGTACGCGCTGCACGTCCGCCGGGTCATCCTCGGCTGACACGCCGACTCGTCCGGCGATGCTCCGGGAGGACCGGCCGGGTCAGGCGTCGGCGCGTTCGCGCCACTGGGTGAGGGCGATGCCGTGGCCGTCCGGGTCCCGGAAGGCAGCCGCCCACACCTCCAGCCTGCTGCCCCGGTTGACCACCCGGGGCGCGTACGTGAAGCGGACCCCGGAATCGCGCAGCCGGCCGTACGCCGCCTCGATGTCGTCCACCTCGAGGTTGACGTGCACCAGTCGGCGGCTGATCGGCGCCGCCCCGGTCACCTCGCGCAGCACCAGCCGGGTCGTGCCGAAGGCGAGCACGGCGTTGCCGGCGCCCTGGTCGACCTCGCTGAAGCCGAGCATGTCGCGGTAGAAGCCGAGCGACCGGGACAGGTCGGTGACCAGCAGGGTCAGGCCGACACCGCTGATCGGGCCGGCCGGATCAGTCGCGGACGCGCCGTCGTACCCGAAGATCGCCTCGTCCAGGTCCTCGGCGGTGACGGTCTCGCGGGCCTTTCCGGTCGGGGCCGGATCGTCCAGCGGCAGGTCCAGCGGGTCCAGCGGATCCATGGCGACCGGGCCGGTGCGCTGCGCCGGAGGTGGATCGACGCGCGGCGCGGCGGGCGGGTCGAGGCGGGCCTCGGCGGTCGCGGGCCGGTCGTCGGGCGCCGGGTCGACGCGGTCGTCGGGTTGGTCGACGCGGTCGTCGATCGGGGCGAGCGGGTCCGCGCCGGGCTGGTCGAAGTGCTCCTCCGCCGGTGGGCGCGGTGCGGGGGTGGCCCGTCGGGGCAGCCCTGCGCCGGGCTGCGGCTCGACGACGACGCCTTCGAGCACCACCGGGCCGCCCGGGCTCTGGCTCATCACCACCGGCTCGCGCTCGTCGGGCGCGACCGCCGGGTCGTCGCGCAGCGGGTCGGGGCCGCGCGGGTCACGGAACACCTCGGGGCCGCGTGGGTCACGGAACGGGTCACCGTCGCGGGCGTCGCGGAAGGGGTCGCCGTCGCGGCCACGCGGGTCGAGGAACCCCTCGCTGTCGCGCGCGTCCCGGAAGTCGTCGTCCGTCGCGCGGTCGGCCCACGGCGGGGCGTCCTGCTGGATGAGCACGTCGTCCACGGCGTCGATGTCGCCGAACTCCGGTGGGAGGTCGGCGACGGCCGCCGCGGTCTCGGCGTGGGTGGGCACCTCGTCCCAGAGAACCTTGACGTGCCGCTGGTCGTCCAACGCGACCCGGATCGGCAGGGTCTGACCCAGCGACGGCCACTTCGAGACCGGCACCCGCGGCTCGATGATCTTCTTGGATCGGGGCGGCAGACCGGGCGCGTCGATGACCAGTTGCAGCTCGCACCGGCCGAACGCGTACTGGGTGGGTGGTTCGGAGGCGCTGTGCACGTGCGCCACGCCGACCACCCAGGTGCGCCCGCCGCCGCGTACGGTAGCCAGCGCGATCGCCAGCACCAGCAGGGCGACCCCGAGGGCCACGATGGCCCAGCTGGTCATGCCCAGCCCGAAGAGGACGACGAAGGTGGCCACGGTGCCGAGCACCGTGCCGATGAGCTTGCGTACCGGCGCGATGGGCCGGTTCCCGCCATTCGCCACAGTGGACCTCCCGGGGGTCAGGGCCAGGCTAGGCCGGATCGGCCACCGGGGGAAAGACCGGCCGCCGCGCCGGCGCCGGGACCGGGTCGCTAGGCTGACCGTACCGATCCCAAGCGTTCCGCGCGTACAGGAGGAACCCAGCGTGTCCAGCAACAGCCCGGATGAGCGCAGCCTCGTGCTGATCAAGCCCGACGCGGTCCGCCGCGGCCTGGTCGGCGAGGTCCTCTCCCGCTTCGAGCGCAAGGGGCTGCGGATCGACGCGATGGTGCACCGGACGATGGACGCCGCGCTGGCCGACGCGCACTACGCCGAGCACGTCGACAAGGCGTTCTACCCGCCGCTGAAGAACTTCATGACCGGTGGCCCGCTGGTCGCCCTGGTGCTCTCCGGCGACCAGGTCATCGACGTGGTCCGTGGGCTGGTCGGCGCGACCGACGGCCGCAGGGCCGCCGCCGGCACGATCCGGGGCGACCTGTCGCTGTCCAACCGGGAGAACCTGGTACACGCCTCCGACTCGACGGACAGCGCCAAGCGCGAGATCGGGCTCTGGTTCCCCGAGCTGAGCTGAGCTGACGGCGCCGGGGGTTCAGTCGACCGGCGGCAGCTTCTCCGGGTTGCCCACGACGTAGATCCCGGTGATCCGGCCGGCTGCGGCGGTGACCGTCAGCGTGTACCGGCCGCCGTCGGAGCGGGTGAGCAGGATGGCGGGTTCGCCGTTCAACTCCAGCCGACGCGCCGCCCACTCGCGGCGTGGGCCGTAGATCCCGGCGTAGAACCGGGCGACCCGGTCCGCGCCCCGCAGCGGGTTGCGGGCGGAACGCACCCGGCCGCCGCCGTCGTTCCACGCCGTGACGTCCGCGGCCACCAGACTGGTGAGCGTCGCCAGGTCCCCGTTCCGGGCGGCGGCGAGGAACGCCTCCAGCAGCCGCTCACGCTCCGAGCGGCTGGCGGTGAAGCGGCGGCGCTCCTGGCGTACCCGCGTGGCCGCCCGGTGGTGCAGCTGCCGACAGTCCTCGGGGGTCCGGTCCAGGATCCCCGCGATCTCGGCGTACGGCAGGTCGAACGCGGTGTGCAGGACGTACACCGCGCGCTCCGGCGGGGTGAGCCGCTCCAGCACGTGCAGCAGGGCGGTGGACAGCGAGTCGCGCAGCTCCGCGCGGTCCAGCGGGCCGAACGGCGAGGGCTCGGTCGGCACCGGCTCGGGCAGCCACGGCCCGACGTAGGTCTCGCGGGCCGCCTGCCGGGCCCGCAGCCGGTCCATCGCCAGCCGGGTGACCACCCGGGACAGGTAGCGGCGCGGCTCGGCCACGGTGGCGCGGTCCACGCCCAGCCACCGCAGGTACGCCTCCTGGAGCACGTCCTCCGCGTCGTGCCGGCTGCCGAGCAGGCGGTAGGCGAGCCCGAGCAGCATCGGCCGGTGCGTCTGGAGCGCACCGGCCGCCTCTGCCGCCTCGGTCGTCACACCTGCGCCGGGGGCTCCGTGTGCGTGGTCACGGCGATACGATTCCACACGTTGATTGTGGCGATCGCGAGGACCAGATCGGCCAGTTCCTTCTCCGGCCAGACCTTCGCTGCGGCGTCCCACACCTCGTCCGACACCCCGTGCTCGCCGAGCCGGGTCACCGCGTCGGTGAGCGCCAGCGCGGTCTGCTCCCGCTCGTCGAAGAACGACAGCGCCTCCCGCCAGGCGGCCACCGCGAACAGCCGCCGGCTCGACTCGCCGGCGGCGAGGGCGTCGCGGCTGTGCATGTCCACGCAGAACGCGCAGCCGTTCAGCATCGACGCCCGCAGCTTGACCAGCTCCAGCACGGTGTGGTCGACGTTCGCCTGGACGTACTTCTCCAGGCCCGACACGGCCTGGTATCCCTGCGGCGCGACCTCGAAGAGCCTCATTCGTTGCATGACCAACTCCCTGTTCGATCCGACACCGCAACGACGGTTCGACCGGGGCGTGCCGTGACAACCGCGGTGGTGACCCCGGTCACGCGTGGCGGTGGGCCCGGCCGGAGGCCGTCGGAACGGTGTCGGCCAGCACCTCGCGCGGGCGGGGGATCCGGGGGCTGTCATCGACGGTGTCCACCGGTCGGTCGTCGTCGCGCGACGCGGGCCGCGCGACGCGGGCGGCGAGCCGCCGCCCCACCCCGATCGCGGGTAGCTCGACCCACCGGTAGAGCACGTCCGCGAGGATCAGCCCCACCACCACGGCGCCCACGAAGATGACGGTGCCGTGGCGCCCCCTCGTGGGCAGCAACCCGATCGCCACCCCTGCCGCGATGGACTGGACCAGGTACATCGAGTACGACCGTTCGCCGACGAAGACCAGTGGACGAAGCGCCAGTACGCGCGCGAGGAGGCTGCGCGACAGCAGGGCCGGCAGCAGCAGGGCGGCCGCCGCGGCGTAGCTGCCGATCAGCGCCTCCGGGCCGAGCCGGGCCGGCCAGTACCGCACGGCCACCTGGACCGCGACGAAGGCCATGATCACCGCGCTGGCCGTGATCGGGTGGGTCAGCGGCCGGAGCAGGGCGAAGCCCCGGGGGTGCTGCATGATCACGGCGATGAGGCAGCCGAGCAGGATCGCCACGTAGTGGATCGGCCAGCTCAGCCACGCGATCTCCGGCGGGATCAACGCGACGAGGAGCACGAGCAGGCCGAGAGTGACGGCCAGTCGGCGGCGGAAGACGGTGGTCACCAGCACGAACGCGATCGCCGGCCAGAACAGGTAGAACTTCTGCTCGATCCCGATCGTCCAGGAGTGCAGGTACGGGGCGCCGGCCGGCAGGAAGTCGTTGAGCAGGAGCAGGTAGTACGCCAGCGAGCGTTCCACCGCGTCGGCCGTGCCGCTGAGCCGGGCCAGTGCCCAGGTCAGGAAGAGCACCAGCAGGTACACCGGCATGATCCGGAAGAACCGCCGCAGGTAGAACGCGCGCAGTGAGACCCGCCCGTACCGGTGCTCCTCCCGCAGCAGCAGCGTGGTGATCAGGAAACCGGAGAGCACGAAGAACAGGTGGACGCCGATCCAGCCCGTCAGCCAGGCCCAGGACGGGCCACCGAAGTGGAAGGCGAAGACCATGACGGCCGCCACGGCCCGCAGGCCGTCCAGGGCGGGAAAGCGTCGCATGGCCTGGAACTCGTCGTAATCGAGCGGACGCACCGGCGAAGTTTGCGCGAGCCCGCCAACGGGGTCAAGCGGCGACCGTCGTCCAGAGCGGAGCGTCCGGCCGTTCCGGCCGGACAACCGGCGTTCGGACCCCGGTCATCCGGGCCGCCGATCGCGGTCATCTCCGCCCGGTAGACCGACGGGGTCAACCCATGACCGGGAGGAAGCATGACCGAGCTTGATCGACGTACCCTGCTGCGGGCCGGCTTGGTGGCCGGGGCCGGAGTCGCCGGCGGCGCGCTGCTGGGCGGCGCCGGCGCGAACGCCGCCCCGGCCTGGCGCCCGGCGGGACGCCCCGTGCTCACCCACGGCGTGCAGAGCGGCGACGTGACCGCCGACTCGGCGCTGGTCTGGACGCGGGCCGACCGCCCGGGCCGGATGCTGGTCGAGGTGAGCCGGCGGCCCGACTTCCGGGGCGCGCGGCAGTTGCGTGGCCCGGTGCTCGGCCCGAGCGGAGACTTCACCGGCAAGGTGCGGCTGCGCGGCCTGCCGGACGCCGAGCGGCTGCACTACCGGGTCCGGGTGGAGAGTCTGGAGCGGCACGGGGTGGTCAGCGAGCCGCTGACCGGGTCGCTGACGACCGCGCCGGGCCGGCACTGGCGGCGCGACGTGAGGTTCGTCTGGACCGGGGACATCGTCGGGCAGGGCTGGGGGATCGACCCCAACTACGGCGGACTGTCGATCTTCCGGGCGATGCGGGAGGCCCGTCCGGACTTCTACCTGTGCAGCGGCGACACCGTGTACGCCGACGGCCCGCTGGTCGAGTCGGTGACCCTGCCCGACGGGCGGATCTGGCGCAACCTGGTGACCCCCGAGAAGAGCAAGGTCGCCGAGACGCTTACCGAGTACCGGGGACAGTTCGCCTACAACCTGCTCGACGCGCACCTGCGGGAGTTCGCCGCGGCGGTGCCGCAGATCAACCAGTGGGACGACCACGAGGTCCTCAACAACTGGTACCCGGGGGAGATCCTGGACGACCCGCGCTACACCGAGCAGCGGGTCGACGTGCTCGCCGCGCGGGCCAGTCAGGCATTCCACGAGTGGCTGCCCGTGCCGGACGACGGGCCGCTGTACCGGCGGATCTCGTACGGGCCGCTGCTGGACGTGTTCGTGCTCGACATGCGTACCCACAAGGACCCCAACGACGGCAACACGTACGCCGACCCGAAGCGCGGTCTGCTCGGCCGCGAGCAGCGGGAGTGGCTGATCCGGGAGCTGAAGCGCTCCACGGCGACCTGGAAGGTGATCGCCAACGACCTGCCGATCGGGGTCGTGGTGCCGGACGGTCCGGGCGCGCAGGAGGGCGTCGCGCAGGGCGACCCCGGTGCGCCGCTCGGTCGTGAGCTGGAGTTCGCCGAGGTGCTGCGGGCCACCCACCGGGCTCAGGTGACCGGCATGGTCTTCCTCACCGCCGACGTGCACTACTCCGCCGCGCACCACTACGACCCGTCCCGGGCGGCGGTCGGTGACTTCACGCCGTTCTGGGAGTTCGTCTCCGGTCCGGCGCACGCCGGCGCGTTCGGCCCGAACGCCCTGGACGGCACGTTCGGCCCGCAGGCGGTCTTCGTGCACGCCCCGCCGCGCGCCAACACCTCGCCGGCCGAGGGCTTCCAGCACTTCGGCGAGGTGTCGATCGACGGCGAGTCCGCGGCCCTGACAGTTCACCTGCGCGACCGCGACGGCGCCTCCCTCTGGAACACCACCCTCCCCGCCCCCTAACCCGCCCTCCCACCCTCCCCGCCGTCCCCTGTTGATCAAGAGGTTTGCGTCAGGATTTGGCGCGACGTTGACGAAAATCTCTTGATCAACGGAAGCATCCGCCGGGGTGGGGTGCACGCGGGATTACTCGGCGGCGGAGTGGTGGGTGGGTCTTGTATCGTTGAGCACCGTAAGGCGATGACCCGGCCATCACCGGTGAGCCTCCGGAAGAACAGCCGGGCAACCGGCCCAGTAGAACCGGACGGGTGCGGCCCGTCACAGCCGGCAAATGAGCGGGCGGTCGATCCTGACCGCCAAGCGGGGTGGTACCGCGGGCCACCCGGGAGCGCCGTCGTCGGCGTACCCGGACGGTTCGTCCTCGCAGACCCACGTTGAGTGAGCTGCGAGGAGAGCGACAGGCGATGGCCTATCCGTTGCACGACCCGACCGCCGCCGGTGTGCCGGCGAGCCCGGACCTGCCCGCGGTCGAGCGCCGGGTACTGGAGCACTGGACGGCCGACAAGACCTTCGAGGCGTCGGTCGAGGCCCGCCCCGCCGGCACCGACGGCAAGAACGAGTACGTCTTCTACGACGGCCCGCCGTTCGCCAACGGCCTGCCGCACTACGGCCACCTCTTCACCGGCTACGTCAAGGACGTGGTGCCGCGCTACCAGACCATGCGCGGTCGGCACGTCGAGCGGCGCTTCGGCTGGGACTGCCACGGCCTGCCCGCCGAGGTGGTGGCCGAGAAGCAGCTCGGCATCACCAGCAAGGCGGAGATCATCGACCTGGGCGTGGCCCGGTTCAACGAGGCCTGCCGCACCTCGGTGCTGGAGTTCACCCAGGACTGGGAGCGGTACATCAACCGGCAGGCCCGCTGGGTCGACTTCGCCAACGACTACAAGACCCTCGACCTGGACTACATGGAAAGCGTCATGTGGGCCTTCAAGACCCTGCACGACAAGGGTCTGATCTACGAGGGTTTCCGGGTGCTGGCGTACTGCTGGCGCTGCGAGACGCCGCTGTCGAACACCGAGACCCGGATGGACGACGTCTACCGGGACCGGCACGACCCCACCCTGTCGGTGTGGTTCGGGCTGACCGCCGACGAGTCCGCGCCGGAACTGGTGCGCGGGCCGGTCAAGCTGGGCGTCTGGACGACCACGCCGTGGACCCTGCCGTCGAACCTGGCGCTCGCCGTCGGCCCCGACATCGAGTACGCGGTGCTGGAACGCGACGGCGAGCGGTTCGTGGTGGGTGCCGCGCGGCTCGGGGCGTACGCCAAGGAGCTGGAGGGGTACGAGCAGGTCGGGACGGTGTACGGCCGGGACCTGGTCGGGCGCCGCTACACACCGCTGTTCGACTTCCTCGTCGAGCAGGCGGGCGAGAACGCCTACCAGGTGCTCGGCGCGGAGTTCGTCACCACCGAGGACGGCACCGGGATCGTGCACCTCGCCCCGGCGTTCGGCGAGGACGACCAGAACGTCTGCAACGCCGCCGGCATCCCCACCATCGTCACGGTGGACGACCACACCCGGTTCACCGCGCTGGTCCCGCCGTACCAGGGTGAGCAGGTCTTCGACGTCAACAAGCCGGTGATCCGCGAGCTGAAGGACCGGGGGGTGGTGCTCAAGCAGGACACCTACACCCACTCGTACCCGCACTGCTGGCGCTGCGACACCCCGCTGGTCTACAAGGCGGTGTCGTCCTGGTTCGTCGCGGTGACGCAGTTCCGGGACCGGATGGTCGAGCTGAACCAGGAGATCAACTGGACGCCCGGCCACATCAAGGACGGCTCGTTCGGCAAGTGGCTGGCCAACGCACGGGACTGGTCGATCAGCCGGAACCGGTTCTGGGGCTCCCCGATCCCGGTGTGGAAGTCCGACGACCCGAACTACCCGCGCCTGGACGTCTACGGCTCCCTCGCGGACATCGAGCGGGACTTCGGCGTACGCCTCACCGACCTGCACCGGCCGGCGGTGGACGACCTGGTCCGCCCCAACCCGGACGACCCGACCGGTCAGTCGATGATGCGTCGGGTGCCGGAGGTGCTGGACTGCTGGTTCGAGTCCGGTTCGATGCCGTTCGCCCAGGTGCACTATCCGTTCGAGAACGCGGACTGGTTCGAGCACCACTACCCGGGTGACTTCATCGTCGAGTACATCGGGCAGACCCGCGGCTGGTTCTACACGATGCACGTGCTGGCCACCGCGCTGTTCGACCGGCCGGCGTTCCGCAACTGCCTGAGCCACGGCATCCTGCTGGGCTCGGACGGGCGCAAGATGTCCAAGAGCCTGCGCAACTACCCGGACGTCTACCACGTCTTCGACGCGTACGGCTCGGACGCGATGCGGTGGATGCTGATGTCCTCGCCGGTGCTGCGCGGCGGTGACATGGCGGTCACCGAGGCGGGCATCCGTGACGCCGTCCGGCAGGTGCTGCTGCCGTTGTGGAACGTCTGGTACTTCTTCTCGCTCTACGCCAACGCGGACGGGTACCAGGCGCGGCGGCGCACCGACTCGACGCACCTGCTCGACAGGTACGTGCTGGCGAAGACGAACGAGCTGGTGTCGACGGTCGGCGCGCAGATGGACGCGTACGACATCTCCGGCGCCTGCGCCACCGTGCGGTCCTACCTGGACGCGCTGACCAACTGGTACGTGCGCCGCTCGCGGGACCGGTTCTGGTCCGGCGACGCCAACGCGTTCGACACCCTGTCGACCGTGCTGGAGACGCTCTGCCGGGTGGTGGCGCCGCTGGCGCCGCTGACCGCGGAGGAGATCTGGCGCGGGCTGACCGGGGAGCGCTCGGTGCACCTGACCGACTGGCCGGAGGCGAGCGAGTTCCCGGCCGACCACGACCTGGTCGCCGCCATGGACAACGTGCGGGCCGTGGCCTCGGCGGCGCTGTCCCTGCGCAAGGCCAAGGGTCTGCGGGTACGGCTGCCGCTGTCGAAGCTGACCGTGGCCTCGCCGGCGGCGGAGCAGCTGCGACCGTTCGCCGATCTGATCGCCGACGAGGTCAACGTGAAGGCGGTGGAGTTCAGCGCCGAGCTGGCCGCGTACTGCGAGCAGGTGTTGACCGTGGTGCCCCGGGCGCTCGGCCCGCGCGTCGGCAAGCAGGTCCAGCAGGTGATCAAGGCGGTCAAGGCGGGCGAGTGGGAGCTGGTCGACGGCGCCCCGGTGGCCGCCGGCATCACCCTGGCCGAGGGCGAGTACGAGCTGCGCCTGGTCGCCGCCGACGCCGAGCACTCCGCGCCGCTGCCCGGCGGCGAGGGCGTGGTCGTGCTGGACACCGAAGTCACCCCGGAGTTGGCCGCCGAGGGCCTGGCCCGCGACGTGGTGCGGGTGGTGCAGCAGGCCCGCCGCGACGCCGACCTGGACGTCTCCGACCGGATCGTGGTGTCGGTGTCGGCGTCCGAGGAGGTGCGCGCGGCGGTGAGCGCGTACGTCGATTTCGTCGCCGGTGAGGTGCTGGCCGACTCGATCGACTTCGCCGAGGGCCTCGACGGTTTCGCCGGCGAGGTGGGCGAGGGCGAGCGGGTTACGGTCGTCGTCCGCCGGGTGTAACGCGCGGGTAGCGGACGCCTCCCCACCTCCGTCCGGGAGGTGTGGAGGCGTCCGCTACCGTGACACCGCCTGCTCGCACCTCATCTGCCGGAGGACCAGTGCCCCTGCTCTACACCATCGGCAAGCTCACCGTGGCGCCCACGCTGCGGTTGGCGTTCCGCCCGACCGTGGAGGGTCTGGAACACGTGCCGGAGACCGGCGGCGCGATCTTCGCCGGCAACCATCTCTCGGTGGCCGACGAGCTGTTCCTCGGCACGGTGGTGCCCCGGCACCTGGCGTTCTGGGCCAAGTCGGAGTACTTCAAGGGCACCGGCGTGAAGGGCGCGTTCTCGAAGTTCGTCCTCACGGGTCTGGGCGCGATCCCGGTCGAGCGGGCCGGTGGGCGGGCCGCGCTGTCCGCGTTCGACGCCGCCATCCCGGCGTTGCAGGGTGGTGACCTGGTGGTGGTCTACCCGGAGGGCACCCGCTCCCCGGACGGCAAGCTCTACCGGGGGCGGACCGGGGCGGCCCGGCTGGCCATCTCCGCCGGTGTGCCGATCATCCCGGTCGGCACGATCGGCACGGACAAGGCTCAGCCGATCGGCGCCCGGGTGCCCCGCCCCGGCAGCGCCAAGATCACCGTCCGGTTCGGCAAGCCGCTGGACTTCACCGGTCGCCCGGACGACCGCGCCTCGCTGCGCCAGATGACCGACGAGCTGATGAGCGAGATCCAGAAGCTCACCGGCCAGGAGTACGTCCCGCGCTACGCCCCGCCGCGCGCCCACCCGGACCCGACCGGCGACGTCTGACCGGCGACGCCTGATCCGCGGGCCGGGGTCGTGTTGCCCCGGGATCTGCGGCGCTTGGCCCGCGCTGACCACGCGATGTGTGGCGCGGCGCCGGGACTGCGGCGTCTGAACCGCGCCGGGCCGGGGCCTCGGTTCTCCATGGTCCGCCATTCCCCCGCAGCGGATCGCAGTCGGGGACCTGCCAGCGGATGTGGTCG
>NZ_JBFAPG010000166.1:0-11607 GCF_040675595.1 Micromonospora sp. NPDC049580 | reverse complement strand
CGACCGTGCCCGGCTCCGGGCGGTCAGGCTTGATCCCTCCGCCGGGCACGGTCGGCCCAATCCCTCGGTGCGGGCTGTCCGTGGGTCGGGATCTGCAACAGACGAGGAAAGATCATTCTGATGAGTAGTGGGTTTGCTGCTGTTGACGTTATTCGGGTGAAGCGGGACGGGGGTGTGCTGTCGGACGCGCAGATCGACTGGGTGCTGGACGCGTACACCCGGGGGGTTGTCGCCGACGAGCAGATGTCGGCGCTGGCCATGGCGATCCTGCTCAACGGCATGACCGGGCCGGAGATCGCCCGGTGGACCGCCGCGATGATCGCCAGCGGTGAGCGCCTCGACCTCTCGGCGGTCCGTCGCCCGACCGTCGACAAGCACTCCACGGGCGGTGTCGGTGACAAGATCACCCTGCCGCTCACCCCGCTGGTGGCCGCGTGCGGTGCCGCCGTTCCGCAGCTCAGCGGGCGCGGCCTCGGGCACACCGGCGGCACGCTGGACAAGCTGGAGTCCATTCCGGGCTGGCGGGCCTCGCTGAGCAACGACGAGTTCATCGCCCAGCTCGGTGATGTCGGCGCGGTGATCTGCGCGGCCGGCGCCGGGCTCGCTCCGGCCGACCGCAAGCTGTACGCGTTGCGCGACGTGACCGGCACCGTGGAGGCGATCCCGCTGATCGCCAGCTCGATCATGAGCAAGAAGATCGCCGAGGGCACCGGCGCGCTCGTCCTCGACGTGAAGGTCGGCTCGGGCGCGTTCATGAAGTCCGTCGACCAGGCCCGCGAGCTGGCCCGCACGATGGTCGAGCTGGGCGGTGCGCACGGCGTGCGGACGGTCGCCCTGCTCACCGACATGTCCACCCCGCTCGGCCTGGCCATCGGCAACGCGGTCGAGGTGACCGAGTCGGTCGAGGTGCTGGCCGGGGGTGGGCCGGCCGACGTGGTGGAGCTGACGCTCGCCTTGGCCCGGGAGATGCTCGACGCCGCCGGCCTGCCGGACGCCGACCCCGAGGCGGCGCTGCGCGACGGGCGGGCGATGGACTCCTGGCGGGCGATGATCCGCGCGCAGGGCGGCGACCCGGACGCGCCGATGCCGACCGCGCCGGAGGTCGAGGTGGTCCGCGCCGAGCAGGACGGGTACGTCGCGGCCGTCGACGCGTACGCCATGGGGGTTGCGGCCTGGCGGCTCGGCGCGGGCCGGGCCCGCAAGGAGGACCCGGTCAGCGTGCCGGCCGGGGTGGTGTTGCACAAGCGGCCGGGCGATCCGGTGCGGGTCGGGGACGCCCTCTACGAACTGCGTGCCGAGGACCCGTCGCGGATTCCGGCGGCCCTGGCGGAGGCAAGTCGCGCGGTGCACATTGCACCGACCGCGCCAACCGCGACGCCCCTGGTCATCGAGCGGATCGGCTGACCGGGGCGGAGGTCGGGGCGGCGTGGTGCCCGTCACCTGGGAGCGCTATTCTCGCAGGCCAAAGGCGTGGCGTGCAGACAGGAAGTTCTCCCGTGACCGTACCTGCCCCCGACCCGCGCGAGGTGCGCGAGGCGAGCCTGGACGAGCTGTCCCGGCTCGGCCTGCCGCTGCCGCCGGCCCAGTTCCCGCTCGTGTGGGAGCCGGGTGATGCGATCGAGCTGCGACCCAGGGCGGAGATCGAGGCGCGCATCGCCGTGCTGCACCTCATCCTGGCGCGCTGCTTCGGGATGCCCCCGCAGGCGGCGATGAGCTGGCTGCTCGGCTCGCACCTGGTCGAGATGGTCACCCCGCCGGAGTGGCAGTTCGTGATGGGCGGCAAGGGCGACCACCGGTCGTTCGTGCTGCACCACGACGCGCTCTTCGCGCTGGCCTGGGTGCTGGGGCTGAGCAAACAGCTCGATCCCACCCTGGCGGTGGACGAGCGGTTGGTCGAGCGGCTGCCGCACATCGCCGAGGGGGAGACCTTCGGCCGCTGGCAGTCCCGGATCCTCGCCGCGCCGCAGCACCCGGCCGACGCGGCGGCCCTGCTCGATCTGCACTACTGCCTGGACTGGGCTTACCTGGAGACCGAGCGGAGCGGCCGGCGGGCGCCGGGGCTGGTCGACGCCAACGCGATCGGGCAGCGACGCTGGGCGCTGGAGTGGGCGGTGATCCTGCGCGGGCCGTACCACGACGAGCCGCCGGGCTGGGAAGAGGTCGACCTCTCCACCTGAGCCTCAGCGGCGTCGGTAGGCGTCCAGCCGGACCGCCACGCGCACCCGGACCGGCTCGGGCAGCGCGGCCAGCCGTTCGGCGAGGGCGGTCGGGTTGGTGTGCCAGGCGCTCGGACCCATCCCGACCAGCGTGGCGACCTCCGGCCGGGTCAGGGCCAGCTCCGCGCGGTGCACCGTCGAGCTGACCGGCGTGAAGTGCCCGCCCAGGCTGGCGGCCACCCGGTCGGCCTTGTCCGGGTCGACCCGCAGCAGGTCGAGGGCGTCCACCAGTTCGGTGAGGTGGTCGGCGGCGGGCGTCACCACGAGCAGCGTGCCGGCCGGGTCGAGCACCCGGTGGAACTCCGCGCCGTTGCGCGGGGCGAACACGTTCAGCAGCACGGCCGTCGAGCCGTCCGCGAGGGGCAGCCGCTGCCAGGTGTCGGCGAGCGCCGCGGCCGCCCGGGGATGCGCCCGGGCCGCGCGACGCAGCGCCGGCTTGGAGACGTCCAGGGCCAGACCCACGGCGTCCGGCAGCGCCGCCAGCACCGCGCCGAGGTATCGGCCGGTGCCCGCGCCGGCATCCACCACCAGGGGGTACGCGTCGAGCGACGACACGTCGCGCAGGTGCTGCACGGCCTGCGTCGCGGCGGCGGCCAGGGCGTCCGAGACCGGGTCGTAGTGCCCGGCGGCGAGGAAGTCGGCCCGTGCGGCCACCATCTCGGCGCTGTCCCCGGAGTGCGGTGCGCGGCCGGCGAGCAGGTTGACGTACCCCTGCCGGGCCACGTCGAAGCTGTGCCCGCGCGGACACCGCAGCGCCCAGGCGGTGCCGGCGGTCGTCTCGGCCAGCGGTTCGCCGCAGACCGGGCAGCGCAGCCGGGCCGCCACTGGTGCCAGCGGGGTGGGTGCGGGGTCTGCCACCGCCAGATCCTATGTCGGGCCGAGAGTCGACGCGTGCTGCGTTGAGTGTCGGCCGGCCAACGGAGGTCGGTGAGCTGCGCGGTCAGCGCCGGACACGATGCCCGACATAACCAATCTGTCTATTAAATACTATTTCAACTTGATGAATAGCGAAATTACCGATGAGTCGTCGTGGTCGAACGAGATCCAATTAGCTTGCTAGCCTCCGCTCGTCATTACTTGAGACATGGGGGATGTACATGCGCATTGACCGCTCCTTAAGCCGAACGCTGCTCGCCGCATTTGTGGCTGGTGTCGCCGTGGTCGGCCTCTCCACCCCGGCATACGCCGAGGACGACGCCCACGCGACCGCCCTGGCGGCTGCCACCGCGGCTCTGCAGACGTCCGCGTCGAGCACGGGGCTGACCGTGGACTGGGCAATCCTAGCGACGCTGTCCACCGAGGAACTGCTTGCGATCCCGGAATCCGTCCCGACGGATCCGGACGGCATCGAGTTGCAGGATCCCGACCCGGTCGAGTCCGGCGCGCTCGGTCAGCCGCCGGCCGACTGGCCGACTCCGGACGGCGCGGGCTCCGCGTCCGGCGGCGATAGCTGCAAGACCAACGGCGCCACCCTCTATTTCAAGGGTGGGGTCACCAAGGCGAAGCTGTGGAGGTTCACCGAGTCCGTCTATTACTGCTACAACTACGGCAGGCGCACCATCACGCGCATCTCTACGCCGGACACCGCCGGTTACATCTACGGCCCGGGTCAGGTGCAGGGCTGGAAGTACCGTGGCGTCAGGAGCGGCCCGAACAACGTCAAGCACACCGATCTCTACGGGGTTTCCTACTACACCAGTTACGTGCAGGCGCAGTTCGAGCTCTGCACCGTGCGTCTGGCGTGCGTCGCCGAAAGTGACCCGTGGATCCGGCTCTACAGCTACCGCGACGGCTCGGTGCGGGCCGAAAAGGGCGGGGTGTGAGCGCGCTCCGGGATGCCTGACGCCGGACCGTCGTAGACTCGGAAAGACCGGGAAGAGGAGGGTGACGATGACCGCGGAACGCGTCGAGGTGCCGCCCCGATTGGATCGGCAGCGTCGGTTCACCGTGGTGGCCGTCTGCTGCGTCGTGCTCGCCACGTTGGTCGCCAGCGCACCCGGCGGTGCGGTCGTGTCCCTGGTCCTGTTCGTGCTGGCCGCTCGTCGGCAGGCACCGAGGGCGTTGCGGTGGAGCCTCGGCGTGAGCTCCGCCGTGCTGGCGGCGCTCAGCCTGCTCGTGCTGGCCGACGCCGGATTCGGCTTTACCGCTCTCGCATAGCGCGGCGGTGCGGGAGCCCGGCTGCCCGGGAGCCCGCACCGCTGGCGCGGGCGGCGGCAGCGGCACCACCGCCCGTATCCGGCTCAGGCATGACTAGGGTCGGAGCATGGCAATCCGGTACGAGGACATCGTCAAGGTCCCGAAGGCGCTGCTGCACGACCACCTCGACGGCGGGCTGCGGCCGGCGACGATCGTCGAGCTGGCCGCGGAGGTGGGGCACGAGCTGCCCACCACCGCCCCGGAGGCGCTCGGACGCTGGTTCGTCGAAGCCGCCGACTCCGGGTCGCTGGAGCGTTACCTGGAGACGTTCGCGCACACCGTGGCGGTCATGCAGACCGGGCCGGCGCTGCGCCGGGTGGCGCGGGAGTGCGCGCTGGACCTGGCCGCCGACGGGGTCGTCTACGCCGAGGTGCGCTTCGCCCCCGAGCAGCACCTGGAACGGGACCTGAGCCTGGACGAGGTGGTCGAGGCCGTGCTGGCCGGGTTCGCCGAGGGCACCGCCCAGGCCGTCGAGGCCGGCCTGACCATCCGGGTGGGCACCCTGCTCACCGCCATGCGGCACGCGGCGCGCTCACAGGAGATCGCCGAGTTGGCCGTGCGGCACCGCGACGCGGGGGTGGTCGGCTTCGACATCGCCGGCGCCGAGGCGGGCTTCCCGCCCACCCGGCACCTGGACGCCTTCGAATACCTGCAGCGCGAGAACTTCCACTTCACCATCCACGCCGGTGAGGCGTTCGGGCTTCCGTCGATCTGGCAGGCGATCCAGTGGTGCGGCGCGGACCGGCTCGGTCACGGCGTACGGATCGTGGACGACATCGCCCCCGACGGCGCGCTGGGCCGGCTGGCCGCGTACGTGCGGGACAAGCGGATCCCGTTGGAGCTCTGCCCCTCGTCGAACGTACAGACCGGCGCGGTGGCCTCGATCGCCGACCATCCGATCGGGCTCCTGCGCGACCTGCGGTTCCGGGCCACCGTCAACACCGACAACCGGCTGATGAGCGGCACCTCCATGTCGCGGGAGATGTCGCTGCTGGTGGAGACCTTCGGCTACGGCTGGCGCGAGCTGCAGTGGTTCACCATCAACGCGATGAAGAGCGCCTTCATCCCGTTCGACGAGCGACTGCGGATCATCGACGAGGTGATCAAGCCGGCGTACGCCAAGCTGCTGCCCTGAGGGCGCCTCAGCCCTGCGGGTGGCCTCCTCGGCTCTGCGGGCGCCCTCAGCCCCGCGGGTGGCCTTCGCGGCCGTGCGGGTGGTGGCCGGCGAGCAGGCCGGCCACCCGGCGCAGCACCTCCCGGGCTCGGGCCGCCTCGGCGCCCAGCCCCATCTGCCGGCGCAGCACCGCGGGCTCCGCCCGCAGCAGGGCCACCCCGCGCCGGAGGAGCACCCGGGGCGCCTTGCGCTGCTCGGACAGGTCGCGGGCCAGCCGGCGCAGGAAGGTCGCCCCGCGCGGACGGCGCAGCGCGTACGCCCCGGCGAGCAGCCCGCGGCGGCGGCACTCCTCGACGATCTCGGCGGCGAAAATCCCTTCGGCCACGAAAAGTGGCGATCCGTCGACATCAAATGGCCGGGTGGCCACCCGTCGATCCGCGCCGATCGCATAAACCGGCACATCGGCACGGCCCTCGCGGGCGAGTCGAGCAATCGTTTCGACGGCGGTCAGGGCGTCCCAGGACTGCGGTGATTCCCAATCGACCTGGCCGTTTCGGCGCGGCAACGTAGGGTCATCGCCGTCCTTGTAGAAGTCGTCCAAACACAGCACCGGCAACCCGGTTTGCTGCGCTATGTACGACTTTCCGGAGCCTGAGGGGCCGGCGAGCAGGACAACGCGGTGGGGATGTTCCATTACCTTCAGTTACTCCGGCCAGACGGACTGCTATCAAATCGCATCAACATCTCATCACACCTTCGGCCGGTGACAACCTGGGCTTTCTTCTTGCCGACCGGCGTGATGGAATCTCGGGGGTCCGACCCGCCGGGTCGGTCGCTGGGCGTTGCCCGGGGCAACGCGTTCAAGCTGTAATCGCGAGGGCGGTGACGTGAGCAAACGGCCAAAGACGGCGGGCTCCTTCCTGTCGCGGCTGCGCCGGCCGGCCAGTCGGCTTCGGGACATGCCGATCTGGTCCAAGCTCGGTCTCATCATGATCGTGCCGACCATCGCCACGGTCGTCGTGGGCACCAGTGGTCTCGTCGACCACCTGGACACGCTCAACAATGCCAACCGAGCCGGCGACCTGGCCAACCTGTCGAGCTATTCGGGTGACCTGGTCGACACGCTGCAGGACGAGCGGACCACCGCCGTGCTGCTGCTGCAGGCCACGGGGACGCAGCCGAAGGCGCAGTACCAGGAGGCCTACAACCGGGTCAACTCCCGGGTCGACCAGGCGACGGGCCCGTACCGGCAGCAACGGGGCGACGTCGAGGACCTGCCGGGCAGCCTCGAGGGTCTGCTCGACGGCATCGACCAGAACCTGCAGGAGCTGCCGGGCGTCCGCAGTCAGGTGTTCAACGGCAAGCTGAAGCTCGCCGAGGCCATCCAGGCGTACGAGGGTCTGATCAACGACCTGCTCGCCATCCGTGACTCGGCCACCCAGCTCGCCGGCGACAACGACCTGAGCGACCGGATGCGCGCCGCCGCGGCGGTCGCCCGGGAGAAGGAGTTCCTCGCCGTCCGCCGGGTCGTCGTCCACCGCGCGCTGGGCGTGCAGGGCGGCCAGCGGCTGACCCCGGCGCTGCGCACCGACTACATCGCCAGCGGCACCGGCCAGCAGCAGGCTCTGCAGAGCTTCAAGGCGGTCGCGAGCCCCGACGAGGCGAAGTACCACGACCAGACGGTCGCCGGCGGTGACCGCCGCGAGGCGCAGAACTACACCGGCTGGATCGACGGCAACACCACCGGCGACATGCGTGGCGCCCCGTTCGGCCCCGACCAGTGGGACTCGGCCATGACGGCCAACGCCAAGCTGATCCGCGCCGTCGAGACGAAGCTCGACGGGGACGTGGTCGCCGAGGCCGACAACCTGCGCTCGGACGTCCAGCGCCAGGTGTTCCTGGAGACCGGCCTGCTGCTCAGCATGCTGCTGCTGGCCATCCTCTTCGCGTACCTGGTCGCCCGCTCGATGGCCCGTTCGCTGCGTGAGCTGCGTCAGGGCGCCCTCTCCGTCGCCCAGTACGGGCTGCCGCAGGCGGTGGCCCGACTCCGTGACCCGCAGGTCGTCGGGCAGCTCTCCCCGGTGCAGCTGGCCAACCAGATCGCCGAGCCGCTGCCGGTCCGCAGCAAGGACGAGTTCGGCCAGGTGACCGAGGCGTTCAACGCCGTTCACCTGGAAGCCGTCCGGACGGCCGCCGAGCAGGCGGCCCTGCGCGCCTCCGTCGCGACCATGTTCGTCAACCTGGCCCGTCGTTCGCAGATCCTGGTCGACCGCCTCATCGGGCACCTCGACCGACTGGAGCGCGGCGAGGAGGACCCGGACCGGCTGGCCGAGCTGTTCCAGCTCGACCACCTGGCCACCCGGATGCGCCGCAACGACGAGAACCTGCTCGTCCTCGCGGGCGCCGACTCCACCCGCGTGCAGCGTGAGCCGGCCGCGCTCATCGACGTGCTGCGCGCGGCGCAGTCCGAGGTCGAGCACTACACCCGGATCGAGTTCGGGGTCATCGACCGCGACATCGAGGTCGCCGCGCACGCGGTCAATGATCTGGTGCACCTCATCGCCGAGCTGTTCGACAACGCCACCGCGTTCTCCCCTCCGGACTCGCAGGTCATGGTCGAGGCCCGCCGGGTCGGTGACCGCGCCTCGCTGTACGTGGAGGACCGCGGCATCGGCATCAGCCGCGAGCAGCTGCACGAGCTCAACGACAAGCTCGCGACGCCGCCGCAGGTGGACGTGGCTGTCTCCCGGATGATGGGCCTGGTCGTGGTCGCCCGCCTGGCGTCGCGGCACGGCGTCCGCGTCGAGCTGCGCCCCGGCGCCGACCGCGGCACGGTCGCCGACGTGACCCTGCCCACCTCGGTGCTGGTGCCCCGCGCGCTCGCCGGCCGGGTGCAGCAGCCGCCGGCCCTGCCCGCGGCCGGCCCGCAGCACGGTGGACCCGCGCCGGTCCTCGGCGCGCTGCCCGCGCTGGGCAACGGAGCCCGCCCCGGCGAGTCCGGCAACCAGGTCACCCTGGGCGGCCGGCCGTTCGACCCGGCCTCGCGCAACGGCGCCGGCACGCCCGCCAACACCGGTGCGTACCGTTCGATGCCCGCCTGGTCGGACCTGACCGGCGCGAGCGCGAGCAACGGGGTCAACGGCGGCGACGGGTACATGCCCCGGACGGCCAACGGCCAGCCCATCGACCCGCTGCCGCAGCGGCGGGCCGGCGACGAGCCGACGACCACCGGCCAGCAGCCGGCCATTCCCCGGCAGTTGCCCAGCAGCCCGGAGGTGCACCCGTACTCCGCGCCGCCGGTCTCCGCGCAGCCCTACTCCGGTGCGCCGGTCTCCGCCTCGCCGGCGTCCGGTCAGCCGTACTCCGGTCAGCCGTACTCCGGTCAGCCCTACTCGGGTGCGCCGTACGGCAGCCCGCCGGTGTCCGCCGCTCCGGCCTCCGGCCAGCCGTACGCCGGTCCGCCGGTGTCCGCGTCGCCGGTCTCGGCCTCCCCGGCGTCCGGTCAGCCGTACTCGGCGCCGCCGGCCTCCGGCCAGTCGTTCAGCGGCTTCACGCCCCGGTCCGCCCCGCCCGCTCCGGCGCCCAGCGCCCCGGCGCCGCCGGCCTGGCCGCCGGTGCCCGGCGGCGAGCGGGACACGCAGACCCCGCCGGTGCCCGAGCGGCTCGCCGCCGCCCTGGACATGACGACGGAGCTGCCCCGGGTGCCGCGCCCCGGCGACCAGCCGAGCACCGCGGCCCAGCCGCCGGCTCCGGCGCCCCAGGCTCAGCAGGCCCGCGCCCCGCAGGCTCCGGCTCAGCAGGCTCAGCAGGCTCCGGCCCCGCAGGCCCAGGCTCAGCAGGCCCAGGCGTCGCGTCCGCCGGCGCAGACCCGCCCGGCACCGCAGCAGCCGCAGGCCCAGAACCGCCAGCGGTACGCGGACGAGACCATGGAGCTGCCGATCTTCCGGGAGCTCGAGTCCGCCTGGTTCCGTACCCGCCGTCCGGGTCCGGAGGAGGCCGCGGCCGGCGACAAGCCGGCGGCGAACGGCGGTGGCGGTGACGCGACCCAGCAGTTCGCGGCGGTCGAGGCCACCGGTCGGGCAGTCCACAAGACATCACCCGGGACGACAGGTAACACGCCGATGGCAGACACTCCGACGGCCGGAGGAGCGCCGCAGGACAACGGGTCGACAGCGAACGGGGGCGCACGCCCCGGCCTCGCCGAGAGCCTGCCGAACCGCCGGCCCCAATCGCAGACCAACGGCTGGCAGACCGCCGCCGACGACGGCTGGCGTGCCGCCTCGGCAGCGGCCACGGCGGCGCCGGTCAACGAGACCACCACGACCGGTCTGCCGAAGCGCAAGCCGATGGCGCAGCTGGTGCCGGGCGCGGTGGAGAAGCCCACCACCTCGGTCCAGCGACGTTCCCCGGAGGCGGTCCGTGGCCTGCTCTCCGCCTACCACCGGGGCGTGCAGCGAGGGCGTAGCACCTCGGACAACCCGACCAGCCCGGAGGCGACTCCGGGAGGGCAGCAATCCTCGCAGTCTGGCTCAGGCCCAGCGGCCGGGAGCGGGCAGAAGGAGCAAGAAGGATGACAACTACGCAGGATCTTGGTTGGCTGCTGGCCAACTTCGCCGACCGGGTGCCCGGTGTCGCACATGCGGTCGCCGTCTCGGCGGACGGCCTGCTCCTCGCGTCGTCACGGGACCTGCCGCGGGACCGGGCAGACCAGCTCGCCGCGATCGCGTCCGGTCTGGTCAGCCTCACCCAGGGGGCAGCCCGCTGCTTCGAGGGAGGCGCGGTGCTCCAGACCGTCGTGGAGATGGACAATGGCTTCCTGTTCCTGATGTCCATCTCGGATGGTTCGTCCTTCGCCGTGCTGGCGGCCCGCAGCTCCGACGTCGGGCAGGTCGGCTACGAGATGGCACTACTGGTCGACCGGGTGGGCGACGCCCTGACCCCGCAGCCGCGTGCGGCCGCGGGCATGCTGGGCTGACGCCTCGCCGATCGTGTGGTCGGCGCAACTGAAACGACAAGAACGACGAGTTCCACCGGTGGGAGCCGGTACGGGGTGCGAAGGAGGTGAGCGGCGACATGGCCGATCGTGACGAACCGACCGGAGCGTTGGTCCGTCCATACGCCGTGACCCGTGGTCGAACCCGTCCCCGGCTCGACATCGCGCTGGAGGCGCTCGTCGAGACGACGGTGCGCGGTCGGGCCGCTGCCAATGGCAACGGCGGCCAGGGCCGCGAACACCAGTACATCGCCGCGCTGTGTGACGGACGCGTGCAATCGCTCGCCGAGATCGCGGCGCGGATGCAGCTCCCGCTCGGTGTGGCCCGGGTGCTCATCGCCGACATGGCGACGGACGGCCTGGTCGCGGTCCACGAGCCGACCATCCTGGACGACTCCGACGACGCGGTGGGCACTGAACTGCTGGAGAGGGTGCTGAGTGGACTTCGCAGGCTCTGACATGTCGCACCGCCCACCGAACCCGAGTGGGCGCGTGACGTCGGCGAAGATCGTTATCGCCGGTGGATTCGGCGTCGGTAAGACGACGCTGGTCGGCTCGGTCTCGGAGATCACGCCGCTGACCACCGAGGCCATCATGACCTCCGCTGGCGTGGGCGTCGACGACACCCGGCAGGTGCCGGGCAAGACGACGACCACGGTGGCCATGGACTTCGGCCGGATCTCGATCGACCGTGACCTGATCCTGTACCTGTTCGGTACGCCGGGTCAGACCCGATTCTGGTTCATGTGGGACGAACTGGTGCGGGGCGCGATCGGCGCGGTCGTGCTGGTGGACACCCGCCGGCTGGCCGACTGCTTCGCGGCGATCGACTTCTTCGAGCACCGGCGGCTGCCGTACCTGGTGGCCATCAACTGCTTCGACGGGATGCAGTACCACGACCCGCAGGACGTCCGGGACGCCTTGGCGATCTCGAGCGACGTGCCGGTCGTGGCCTGCGACGCCCGTAACCGGGAGTCGACGAAGCACGTGCTGATCTCGCTGGTCGAGTACGTGCTCACCATGCGCCGTACGCGCGCCGTCGCCCCGGCCTGATCGGGACGCTCTCGCGCCCGGTGGTGGCCCTGGCC
>NZ_JBFAPG010000165.1:0-11663 GCF_040675595.1 Micromonospora sp. NPDC049580 | reverse complement strand
GTTGGGTGGGGCGCTCAGTCCCGGCCGGCGGCGTACGCGGCGATGCGGGAATCCCTGGCCGCCGCCACGGTCACCGCCGCGCACGTGGCGGTCGCCCGGGAACGGGTCCGGCCGTCGCTCGACCCGGCCCAGGTCGCCTGGCTCGCCGCGTACGCCGCCGGCCGGGACTGAGCGCCCCACCCAACCTTTTGTCGTACCCGGCGCGTTACCAGAGCGGCACATTCCTCAGTGGAGAGATCCACTCGACGACAGGCGGTGTTCCTCACCGTCCGGTACGGGTCAGTCCGTGGGGAGGAGCGGGCCGAGCGGGCCGAGGTCCAGGTTCAGGTCCTCCGGGGCCAGACCGAAGTGCTCACGCAGCCCCACCATCTGCTCCTCCAACGCCATCAGGGTGACTCCGATGCGCTCGACCTGCTCCCCGGTGAGGTCGCCGAGGTCGACCCGGCGCAGCGCCTGCCGCTCCATGAGCTGGCGCAGCAGCTCGACGACGGTGAGCACCAGGCTGGCCAGCCCCCGCTCGACCGAGTCGCGGTCCACCGCGATCCGGCGGTCCAGCGGCGTGACCCGGGGTGGCTGCCACGACTGCGCGCCGAGCGCGGCGGCCAACTCGCCCGCGTCGTCCCGGCCGGTCATCCGACGTCCTCCGGTAGTGCCAGCGCGCCGACCGACGCGACCAGCGCCCGCAACGAGATCCGGACCAGGTCGACGTCGGCGATGGACAACGTGATGTCGCCGCTGATCACCACGCCGGTGGCGAGCACCCGGTCGAGGAGGTCGACCAGGGCGACCGGCCGGTAGGCCAGCGGACCGTCCGCGCTGCTCGGCGCGAGGGCGGCGGTCACCGCGACCCCCGACCGGCGCCGGCGGGCTCCGGCCGTTCCGCCACGAAGGAGTACGCCGGCCACGGCCCGGTCAGCTCCAGCCGGAGGCCCGGATGACGGGAACCCAACGAGCCGACCAGGTCGGTGAAGCAAGGCAGCGTCGCGGTGTCGACGAGGTACGCACCGTTGAGCGCCATCGGTGTGGGCACGCCGGAGAGCCGCCGGTCCTGTGGGGCGTGCCGGCGGCCCGCCACGGCCACCTCGCACAGGGCGACGTGCACGGCGTCCGCGGCGGCGCTCGCCACCTGCTGGTGTTCCTCGCGGGCGGTCAACTGGGCACGCCTGCGGCGCAGGTACGCCGTCCCCACCCCGCCGCTGCCCGCCCCGGCGACGCTCGGCACGGGCGCCCCCGGCACCAGGTAGCCCTTGACGCCCCACTCGCCGCGCCCGGTCAATCGGGCCAGCGTGGCGAACAGCTCGGCCCGCCGGGCCGCGAGCGACGCGGCGACCCGCCCGTCGTCGGTGTGCACTGTGGCGAGTCGGGCCGGCACCACCGGACCCTGTCGGGCGAGGGCCTCGACCACGGCATCGGCGCTGAGCTCGCCGGCCGCCACGGCGGCGTCCAACTCCTCCAGCTCGCGCCGGACGTTGACCGGGTTGCGCTGACGCGACTCGGCCTCCCGGGCCACCACCTTGACCACGGCGGTCAACCCGCGCACCGGGGCGTACGGCAGGGTCAGCAGCGCCCAGAGCAGGTCCACCGTCAGCCCGCCAACTGGTGGGCGTCGACGAAGTCGTACGGGGCGAGCGGCCCGAGCAGCCGCAGCCGCAGCAGGCCCCGACGGTCCTGCGCGTACGCCTGGAGCACCTCGATGAGGGCGTCCTCCCGGTCGGTGTCCACCAGCAGGGCCGCGTGGGCCGCGTCCATCTCGTGGGTGGGCGGGCGCAGTTGCGTGGAGACCACGTACTCGGCCGTGACGTCGAGCAGCCGCCGGTTCTCCGCCTCGCGGCGCAACTCGACGGCCTGGCTGATCAGCTCCCCCAGCCGGATGCGGGGCTCCCGGCTGACCGCCTCGGCACGCCCCCGCACCTGGTCGGCGAGCCCGGCGGCGGTCGGATTCTCGTCGAGAATGGCGCGCAGCAACGCCCGCTCCTCGAAGCGGCCCTGCACCACGTACTGCACCCGGCCCTCGAACTCGGCGAGCGCCGCGGCGAACCGGTCGTGGTGCGGCCGGATCAGGTCGAGCGCCGCGTCCGGGCCGGTGACGACGGTGCCGAACCGCACCGGCAGCACCGGCGCCACGACCGCCGTCCCGTCCAGCAGTTCCTGGTACGCCCGCAGGTCCGCCGCCCGGCCCAGCGGCGCGTCCAGCGGCACCTCGCTGACCAGGGCCGCGAGGTCACCGTGCCGGATGACGGTCACCTCGCCGGGCGGGTCACCCACCCCCGCCGCGTCGGGCGTCGCCTCCACGTCCGCCGGCACCAGCCCGTAGATGAACAGTCCGGTCTCGTCCGCCATGTCAGCTCCTCCCGAGGTCCCGCACGGTGCCGGTGGCGTCGTCGGTGAGCCCCCGCACCGAACCGGTGACGTCCCGGACCGCGCCGGTGACACCACCGACGAGGCCGGCCAGCCCTTCGCCCTCATCCAGGGCGAGGTCGAGCCGGTCGACCGCCTCGGCGAACCGCAGGTACGTCTCGATGCTCGCCACCGTCACCCGGGCGTTGATCTCCACGAGGGGGATCCCGATGACCCCGACCGTCACCTGCGCGTCGATCACGATGCCCTTGTCGAGCACCGTCTCCACGACGTCGGCGAGCCCGCCGGCGGAGCCCACACGTTCCAGGGCTCCGCCGACGGCGTCACCGCCGGAGGCGAGCGTCACTCGCCCTCCTCCCGGCGGCGGCGCACCACGGGTCGGCGCGGCGGCTCCGCTCCCCGGCGGACCGGCGGCCGGGGCCGCTGCGGCTCCTCGCGTGGCTGAGGTCGGCGGGCCCGCTCCGGGGCACGACGACGGGGTGGTGGTGGCGGCTCCTCATCGGGCTCGTCCGCGTACCCCTCGTCGTAGCCGTCCTCGTACGCCTCGTACTCCTCGTCGTACTCCGGCTCGGCCGGTCGCCGGGGTGGCGGCTGACGCAGCCGCCCGCCGGGCCGGCGGCGCGGCTCCTCCTCGGGCGGTTCCTCCTCGGCATACTCCTCGTCCTCCGGCTCGGTCGGGGCCTCGCCGCCCCGTTCCCGGCCGCGCTCCCGCCGCTCCCGCTCCTCGCGCAGACCGGTCTCGTGGTCCTTGACCACCTGGGAGTCGCGGATCTCGCCGCGCCAGCCCTGGACCTGATCCGGGTCGAGCGCCACCTCGGTCATGACGTGCCGGACGAAGTGCTTCAACTCCAGCCGTACCCGCCGGCCCTGGGCCCGCCACAGGTTGCCGGTGTGCTCGAAGAGGCCCTGCGGGTGGTACTCCAGCACCACCAGGATGCGGGTCAGATCGGGGGTGATCTCGTGGAAGCTGACGGTGCCGTCGACCGAGCCCTTCTCGCCCTTCGAGCGCCAGTGGATGAGCCGGTCCGGCACCTGGCGGATGATCGTCGACTCCCACGTCCGGTGCGACCAGAAGACCTGCGCCTTCCAGGTCATCTTCTCGGCCGAGTCGTTCTCCGCCTGCTCGACCTTCTTCATGAAGCTCGGGAAGTCGCCGAACTGCGTCCACTGGTTGTACGCGGCCCGCACCGGGACACCGACCTCGATCGTCTCGACGATGTTGGTGACCTTCTGCTTCTTGCCGCCCTTACCGCCCTTGCCGCCCACGCGGCCGAGAGCCGACATCACCTTCTCCTTACCGCCGGCCACCCCGGCATGCACCATCGCCTTCACCGGTGAGCCGCCCTCGGCCAGCTTCTGCGCGCCGGTGGCGGCGGCGATCAGGCCCGGCCCTCCGCCCTGGCGCGCGTACTCGCTCAGGCGGCCGGTCGCGCCGGTGATCCGCTCCGTCACCACGCTCATCGCCCGGTCGCCGATCGCCCCGGCCAGGTTGCGCACCTCGTCGGCCAACTGGCCCCGGAGCTTGTCGCCGAGGCCGCCCGGACTGGTGTCTCCCGCCATGGTCACCGCCCCCGTCGCTGCCCGGCCGCGTCGTTCCGGTCGCTCGTCGCGCCGCGATCGGCGCTCTGGTTGCCGTTGCCGCCCTGGTTGCCGTCGCCGCTGCGGTTGCCGTCGCCGCTGCTGTTGCCGCTCTGGTCGCCGGTGCGGCGGCGCAGCGCGTCGGCGGAGCCGCGCAGCCGGCCGGTGAGCGCGTCGACGCCGCTGCCGGCCGCGGCGGTCGCGGCGGATCGACCGGCGTTGACCAGCGGCCCGCCGAGCCGACTCAGGTTGCTCAGCTGCGGGGACGACTGCAGGAGGTCACCACCCCGTTTCAGCAGACCGCCCGGGTCGCGGCTCGCCCGGCCGGCGGCCACCGCCGCGGCCAGAGTCAGCGCGGTACGCAGTTTGCGGCGACGGCCCAGCAGGTAGCCGAAGCCCACTGCCAGCCCGATTCGTGTTCCGGTCTTCATCAGGTCTCCCTCGCTCCCCGGTGGGTCCGGGACGTCTGCCGCGCGGGGGCCGGAGAAGGGCTACCGGGGAATAGCGCGCGCCACGCCCTCGATCAGACGTCCCGTATCTGCGGACCCGGCGGGCAGTACCCGGGGGAATTGCCACGAAACCGCTGCGACAATTTCCGTCGGCACTGCGCAGAGACATTCGGAAGAACGACGCCCAACGACACGGACAGGACGTTCAGACGATCCTGAGCAGGTGATACGCCAAGAAAGACAAAGGGGTAGAGCCGATTCAGAGAGCGGGAGGCGTCGAATCGAGGCAGATTTCGGCGTGCACCTTTCCGCCGTCCTCGCGCAGTTTCGCACCGCATTTTTCGAGAACGGCGACCGCGCCGACATTGTCCGACGTCGTGTCGGCGACCACGGCTCGCATACCGGCGCGGGCGGCGAGGTTGAGCAGTTCCCGCAGGGCGGCCGCGCCGACTCCCTGCCCGCGCGCCGAGAGGCCGAGCCACATTCCGGTCTCCACAGTGCCCGGCTCGTCACAGCGCGTCATCCGGATCATGCCCACCACCTCGCCGCCGACGAGGATCGCGTACATCTGTGAGCCGGTCGGGCCGTCCAGGCCGGCGAAGCTCGCCCGGTGGAACTCACGGAACGCCTCCCGGCGGGCGAGCGACCAGCCAGCGGGAGCCTCGACCGGAGGCATCACCTCGCCTGGCTCGGCCTCGGCAGCCGCTACGGAGAGCAATGGCTCCAGATTCCGCTCGTCCACCGGCTCCAGCCGGACCGCACCCGCCACGTGCCGCAGTCTGCCGGCCTCATCGGCCGAAGTCCACCCCATTGGACATCCACTGGCGGTCCGGCTACCGGTACCGGCCGGTCGGGCGGTCAGGGTGTTTCTCCTCACGCTCCGTCGTCATCTGGCCGACGGCCCGACCGATCCGAACTCGCAGAACACCACCGAGGCGTCGTCGGTGGGCTTGTGCCGGCGCAGCCGGTCGGGATGATCGCGCTCAGCGTCCCGGACCCGAACCAGCAGCGCGGCCGGCCCCTCGACGCTGAGCAGGTCCAGCAGGCCCGCCCAGTCGGTCAGCCCGAACTGCTCGACCGCGCTGGACGCGCCGTCGCTGAGCAGCGCGGCCCGGCGCAGGGCCGCCGGGCCTTGCCGGAGCGCTGTCCCGGTCACCGCGTGGAAGGCCGCGTCCGGGTCGGCGGCAGCGACCCAGTAGCCGTGGGTGCGGTTCATCCGCTCCCGTTGGACGCTCACCGCGTGCCGGAACCGCGTGACCGGGTCCGCCGCGCCGGCCGGCACGGTCGCGACCGTCTGCCGCAGGTCGGCCATCGCCGTGTCCAGCCGGTCGTCGTTCACCACGCTGACCTGCCCGCCGACGTCCAGCACCAACGGGCTGTCGCAGAGGACCAGGTAGTCCACCTGGTCGCCGCAGTCGCGCAGCAGGCAGACGGTGCTGGACGGGGTGCCCGGATGATCGAGGTCGCACTGCCCACCGTGATCGGCGCGCACGGCGAGGATGGCCGCGGCCAGGTTGCTCGTCAGGCGGGCCGCCGGACGGGCCGCCTCGGCCACACCGAGCCGGGCGGCCAGGTGTCGGACGTACCACTCCGGCCCATGGACGCAGCCGGTGTCGAAGCCGTCCGGCACGGTCGCGCCGTCCAGGACACCGACCAGCGGGCCGAACTGGAAGACCAGGTCCTCGTTGACCGACCGGCCCGGGGCCGGCGCGGACGCGGAGCGTACCCGCATCACCGGCGTGGCCGCCTCGGCATGGCACCCCTCATAGCCTGCTCCCTCCATCGGCCCGTGGCCCGCGTGACGTCGACCGGGACGATAACCCGCGTACCCCTCCGCCCCGGCTGCATTCCTGCCGTATCCGGTATCGCGGCAACCCGGTTCGCCGGCGGCGGCCCGGCGGTAGCGTGACAACGTCTGGCCTTCGAGTTGCGCTTCCGCAGGTGGGAACGCGAGTCGGGGTCGTCCGTCGCGACAGGGGGATCGCAGATGTTGAAGCGGTTGCACGAATCGGGGCTCAAGGCGGAACACATGTACATGGCCGGCTTCGCCAGCATCGGCCTGTCGTTCACCAGCTGGTTCCTCTCCAGGCACCTGGAGCGGGCGGGTGTGGCACGCGCGGACCGGTGGGGCATCTTCATCGGCGAGTGGGCACCGACGTTCTTCGCCATCGGCAACGGCCTGCAGGGGTACGAGAAGAAGTAGGGCCGGCGGGGTCAGCGACGGCGGTTGCGGGCGCGCGACGAGCGCAGCCGGCGGAGCCGGCCGATCAGCACGGGGTCGGCGGCGAGCGCCGCCGGATTGTCCAGCAGCCCGTTGAGCAGTTGGTAGTACCGGGTCGAGGAGACGCCGAAGGTGTCCCGCACGGCCTGCTCCTTGGCGCCGGCGTGCCGCCACCACTGCTGCTCGAAGGCGAGGATGGCCCGTTCGCGTGTGGTCAGGCCCGCGGGGGGCGCGGCCGGTTCGGCGGCCGTCTCGTCGTCCGGCGGTTCGGCGTCGGCCGGCGTGGCGTCGTCGGTGCTCTCGACGGGCGGCGCCGGCCGGGGGGTCGGGACGCTCGGCGCGACACCGCCGGCCGTCGCGCCCGGACGAGCGTCGGTGGACGGCTCGGGAGCGGTCGGGGCGGCGTCGGCGGGCATGACGTTCAGCCTAGCCAGGGCCGACCACTGTCGCAGCAGCCGGCACGGCCGGCTCCGTACGTCGGAAACACCCGACGGTGGGGCCGGCCGCGCCGTTGACTCCCTGGCGTCGATCAGGAGATGTCGCGTCGACGCATCGTCCAGAGCGCCGCTCCGAGGATCACCACGAGCCCGATCGAGAACAGTACGGAGGACTGCTGCCAGGTGATGTCCATGGTGTCCGGCTTGCACTCCCCGGAGTAGGTGGCGTTGCAGGCGTTCCAGTCCTGCAGTGTCACCTTCTTGGTCATCCAGGCCAGCGCGTACGTGGGCAGCAGCCACGCCTCGGCGAACTTCACGCTGGCCATCGACAGGAGGATGCCCAGGCCGAACTGGCCGACCACCATGAGCGCCACGACACCACCGAGGGCCATCGCGGTGTGCCGGCCCAGCGAGGCCAGCGCGAAGCCGATGGTGGTGAGCACCAGCACCAGTGCCACGCCGCGTACCCCGGTCAGGGCGAACGACTGCCAGGCGCCCGAGGTCATCTTCTCGGTGCTGCCCCGGAAGCTGGCCACCGCCCAGAACCCGGCGAACCACAGCACCGCGGCGGGCAGCGTCACCGCCAGGATGCCGGTGAGCAGCGCGGCCAGCTTGGTGAGCAGTACGGTAAGCCGCTTCGGCCGCCAGAGCAGCAGGTTCATCATGCCGCCGGTGCTCCACTCGGCGCCGACGAAGGAGGCGCCGACGACGAACCCGACCAGGGCGAGGATCGCCGCGAACGGGACCAGCGTCTCGTCGAACGTCTTGCGGAAATTGAACGTCGAGGGCAGGAACCACTCCGCCTGGATCTGGTCCCGCGACGGCGGCGTGATCATCGAGCAGTCGTCGGGGTAGCGGCCGCCGTCGTTCGGCGTGCCGGCCGTCTTGGCCTGCTCGCAGTTGACCCGCTCCTGCTCGCTCCAGCGGATCTGCTCCTGGTACTGCTGGTCGGCCTGACGCTCGGCCTTGGCGAGCTGACCGGCGTCGATCTTCTGGTTGGTGAAGAAGACACCGACCACGACCGCGGCCAGCACCAGCAGGCCGAGCAGCGTCATGTAGCGGGTGAAGCGCCGCTTGGCCAGCCGGCGCAGCTCCGTCCGAAAGAGGCTCACGCGCCCCACCCTCCCGCGGTGGCGCCGGGCTGACCCGTCCCACCAACCTTCATGGACTCGTCGACCTGGCGGTGCTGGCCGGGGACCGGCGCGGTGGCGGTCAGTTCGAGGAAGACGCTCTCCAGATCGACCGCGATCGGGGCCAGCTCGCTGACGTACAGGTTGTGCTCGGCGAGCAGCCGGGTCACCGTGGCCGGCTTGTCGACGCCGGTCAGCATCAGGTGGTCCGGGTGCCCGGCGACCTTGACCCCGGCCCGGGTGAGGGCCTCGGCGGCCGTCGGCAGGTCGCTGACCGCCTCCAGGCGGACCCGGACCGCGCCGGACGAGTGCTGGGCGAGCACCTCGTCGACCGGGCCGAAGGCGACCCGGCGGCCGAGCGAGATGATGGTGACCGAGTCGCAGATCAGCTGGATCTCGCCGAGGATGTGGCTGGACAGCAGCACGGTCATCCCGGATTCGGCGAGTGTCCGCATCAGCGTGCGCATCTCCCGGATGCCGCCCGGGTCGAGGCCGTTGGCAGGCTCGTCGAGGATGAGCAGCGTCGGGTTCTTCAGCAGGGCGGACGCGACGGCGAGCCGCTGCTTCATGCCCAGCGAGTACGTCTTGACGCGCTCGCCCGCGCGGTCGCGCAGCCCGACCAGCTCCAGCACCTCGTCGACCCGCGTGGCGGGCACCTCGCCGGCCCCGGCCAGCAGGGACAGCGTGTCCCGTGCCGAGAAATGCGGGAAGAACTGCGGGCTCTCCACGATGGCGCCGACGTGGCCGGCGACGGTGGGCAGCGCGGCGGGAACCTCGTGCCCGAGCAGCGTCATCCGGCCGCCGTCGGGCCGGATGAGGCCGAGCAGCGTACGCAGCGTGGTGGTCTTGCCGGACCCGTTGGGGCCCAGGAAGCCGTGCACCTGCCCCGCGTCGACCCGCATGTCGAAGCCGTCGAGCGCGTTGCGGGTGCCGCGTCGACGACTCTTGTACGTCTTACGTAGACCTTCGATCTCCAGGACAGCTGGCAAGCTGCACCTCCCCCGATGGTGGGCGTGACAGCCGACACCATACGCGGTATGCAGCGCCGCGCAATACCCGGTATGCATCGACACGCCGATCGATGCGTTTTACCGACGGAGAGTTACCGATCAGGCGCAGACGACCTGCACGCCGGCCGCCCGGAAGGCGTCCACCACCTCCGGGTCCGCCCCGGAGTCGGTCACCAGCGTCTCGACCCGCTCGACCGGGCAGATCCGGGCGAAGGCATGACCGCCCAACTTGGACGAGTCCGCGATTATCACGACCCGCTTCGCGCGGGCCACCATCAGGTTGTTCATGGCCGCCTCACCCTCGTGGTGGGCGGCGGCGCCGAGCTGCGGGTCGATCGCGTCCACGCCGAGCAACGCGACATCCAGGGTGACCTCACGCAGCAGCGCACCGCCCAGCGGGCCGACCAGCTCGAACGACTTCGGGCGCACCACCCCGCCGGCCACCACCACCTTCATCCGCGACCGCACGAGCAGCTCGTTGGCGATGTTCAGCGCGTTGGTCACCACGGTGAGCTGGGCACCCTCGGCGCTGGTGTTCAGGTCCGGCCGCACGGCGAGGGCCCGGGCCACCTCCGTGCTGGTGGTGCCGCCGTTCAGGCCGACCACGGTGCCGGGCGTGACGAGCGCCGCGGCGGCGGCGCCGATCCGCTGCTTCTCGGCCGAGTGCTTGGCCGTCTTGTAGCGCAGCGGCAGGTCGTACGAGACGCCGTTGGCGACCGCGCCGCCCCGGGTCCTGGTGATCATCTGCTGCTGGGCGAGCTGGTCGAAGTCGCGCCGGATGGTGGCCTGGGAGACGTCCAGCCGCTCGGCGGCCGCCTCGACGCTGACCCGGCCGTTGTCGGTCAGCATCTCCAGCAGGGCGTTCCATCTGGCGTACCGGTCCACCTCGGGGGCCCTCCCAGTGACTGCACGATCGGTGATTGATTGCGTGCACACTAGTGCGCGAAACTAGCCTGGCGCAAAAGCTGTTCTGCGCGATCGGCCGGTCGGTTGCCACGGCCACCCCGCTTCGCGCAGAATAACGCGCGAAATACGGGTGTAACGAGCCGTATTGCGCAGACAGGTCGGCCCGGCGAGGAGTTTCCCATGGCGTACGTGGACGCGGAGATCGCGAGCCAGCCCGACTGCTGGCGGGAGGCCGCCGAGCTGTCCCGCGTCGTGCGCGGCGACCTTCCCCGCCCCGGCGAGCGGGTCGCCGTCGTCGGTTGCGGCACGTCGTGGTTCATGGCGATGGCGTACGCCGCCCGCCGCGAGCAGGCCGGCCAGGGCGAGACCGACGCGTTCCAGGCGTCCGAGTTCCCCGCCGGCCGCCACTACGACCGGCTGATCGCGATCACCCGCTCCGGCACCACCACCGAGGTGCTGGATCTGCTCGCCGCGCTGCGCGGGCGTACACCCACCACCGTCATCGTCGGCGACCCGGCCGCGCCGGCGGTCGACCTGGCCACCGCCGCGGTGACCATGCCGTTCGCCGACGAGCGGTCGGTGGTGCAGACCCGTTTCGCGACGACCGCGCTTGCCCTGCTCCGGGCGCACCTCGGCGACCCGGTGACCGCGCTCGCCGCCGACGCCGAGGTGGCGGTGCGCTCCCCGCTGCCGATCGACCCGGCCACCATCGGGCAGGCCACCTTCCTCGGTCGGGGCTGGACGGTCGGCCTCGCCCAGGAGGCCGCCCTGAAGTGCCGCGAGGCGGCCACCTTCTGGGCCGAGGCGTACCCGGCGATGGACTACCGACACGGCCCCATCTCGATCGCCGCGCCCGGCCGGCTCGTCTGGGCGTTCGGCGAGCTGCCCGACGGGCTGCCCGAGGACGTGGCCGCCACCGGCGCGGCCTTCGTGCACAGCCGTACGCACGGCTGGCGCACGGTGCTCGGCAGTTGGTCTGCCGGTCGTACGCCGGTGGACCCGATGGCCGACCTGATCCTGGCCCAGCGCTTCGCGGTCGCGCTGGCGACCAGCCGGGGCCTCGACCCGGACGCGCCCCGACACCTCAGCCGGTCCGTGGTGCTGGCGTGAGCGCGAGGAGTGAGCCGGGGTTGCGAGCCCCGCAGTCGCGAACCGAGCCTGCACCGTGAGCGGTGCGGTGAGCGACGACCGGGTGGTCGTGGCGCTGGACGTCGGCGGCACCGGCATGAAGTGCGCCCTGGTCCGGCCGGACGGCGTCGCCGTACGCACCGAGCGGCACCCCACCGACGCCGCGCGCGGCCCGGCCGCCGTGATCGACACCATCCTCGACGTGGCCGACGGGCTGATCGGCAAGGCCCGAGCCGACGGCCTCACCCCGGTCGCGATCGGCATCGCCGTCCCCGGAGTGGTGGACGAGGCACGCGGGGTCGCGGTCTGGTCGGCGAACGTGGGCTTCCGGGACGTACCGCTGCGGGACCTGGCGGTGACGCGGCTCGGGCTGCCCACCGCCCTCGGCCACGACGTGCGCGTCGGTGGTCTCGCCGAGGCCCGGCTCGGCGCCGGGCGCGACGCCC
>NZ_JBFAPG010000164.1:0-11726 GCF_040675595.1 Micromonospora sp. NPDC049580 | reverse complement strand
GAGGCGGCGCCGCCTCGGGCCGCGTCGCCTCAGGCCGCCCGCTCCAAGTCGCGGAAAGCCCGACGACCGGTTCGCTACCGCCCGTAGCCTGACGTGAGCAGGTTTCACGTATCGGCTGCGGGGAGGCGGTCACGTCCAGGTGGGGCCGGAACGCAGCGGACCGGGCACGCCCGGCCGCGCCCCGCCGCGCCCGCTGGTCACGCCTCCTGCTCGGCGTCGGTCTGGCCCTCGTCCTGCTGGCCGGGCTCGCCCAGATCGGGCTCAAGACGCTTACCCACCGGTACGACCGTACGGTGGCCAAGGAGCAGCTGCTCGACGCCGACGCCCGCACCGACCGGACCGACCTGGACGGGCCGCTCAACTACCTGCTCATCGGCACCGACCGACGCGCCGGCAGCAGCGAACCGGACCAGCGCTCGGACACCATCCTCATCGTGCACGTGCCCGCCGGGCGGCGGGAGGCGTACCTGGTCTCCATCCCGCGTGACCTGCTGGTCTCCATCCCGCCCGCGAACGGCTTCGGCGGCGGTCCAGACAAGATCAATGCTGCGTACGAGCACGGCGGCGGCGGGCAGGCCGGCACCCGACTGCTCTCCGTCACCCTGAACCGGCTCACCGGCATCCGCTTCGACGGCGCCGCGCTGATCGACTTCTCCGGCTTCCGGAAGGTGATCGACCTCCTCGGCGGGGTGCAGATGTGCGTGGACACCCAGGTCCGCTCGATCCACACCAACCGCGTCTTCCCCACCGGCTGCCAGCGGATGGACGGCGCGCAGGCGTTGGACTACGTACGGCAGCGCTACGACCTGCCCAACGGCGACTTCGACCGGCAGCGCCACCAGCAGCAACTCCTGCGGGCGATGCTGGACAGCGCCGGCAAAGCCGACCTGCGCAACAACCCCGTCAAACTGGACCAGGTGCTCCGCGCGGTCGGCGGCTCGTTGACCGTCGACACCAACGGCGTACCCCTGGAGGATCTGCTCCTCGCGCTCCGCGCGCTGCCGCCCGACGGGATGCGCGGCGTTGAGGTGCCCTCGTCGCCGCAGACCATCGACCAGGTTTCGTACGTGGTGCTCGACAACGGCGGCAACGGGCTCTTCGAGGCCGTCCGGGGGACCCGCGTACCGGCCTGGGCGCAGGCCAATCCCCGCTGGGTGACCCGGTTGTGACCGTACCGACGGCCGGGTCGGTGCCGATCCGGCCCGCGAGGATCTAGTGTTGCTTCCTGTGTTCGGACCCCAGGTTCCCACCGTGCCCGTGACCCAGATCGCCGACGACACCTACCTGCTCGACGTGCGGGAGGCCGACGAATGGGCGGCCGGCCACGCACCCACCGCCCACCACCTGCCGATGATGGAGCTGCCGGCGCGGCTGGCCGAGGTGCCCACCGACCGGGACGTGGCCGTCATCTGCCGCTCCGGTGGACGTTCCGCCCAGGTCGTTGCCTACCTGGTCAACAACGGCTGGGAGCAGGTGCGAAACGCCGACGGCGGGATGCGCCAGTGGGCAGCGGTCGGCCGTCCGGTGGTCGACGCGAATGGGCAGCCCGGCCAGGTCATCTGAGGCGGCCGGGATGGGCGGTCCTCTGGTCTTCGCGCACCGCGGCGCCTCGTACGACCTTCCGGAGCACACCCTCGCCGCGTACCTGCGCGCCCTCGACGAGGGTGCCGACGGGCTGGAGTGCGACGTCCGGCTGACCCGCGACGGGCATCTGGTCTGCGTCCACGACCGGCGACTGGACCGCACCAGCAACGGCCGCGGTCTGGTCAGCGCGCGCACCCTGGCCGAGCTGGACGCCCTGGACTTCGGTTCCTGGCATCCCGGCAGCGCGCCGAGCGGTGACCTGCCGCCGGACGAGTCGCACACCCGGCTGTTGACGCTGGCCCGGCTGCTCGACGCGGTGCTCGCCGCCGGGCGGCCGGTCCGGCTGCTGGTGGAGACGAAGCATCCGTCCCGCTACGGCTCGACCGT
The DNA here is from genome assembly GCF_040675595.1 of Micromonospora sp. NPDC049580. Lineage (NCBI taxonomy): Bacteria > Bacillati > Actinomycetota > Actinomycetes > Micromonosporales > Micromonosporaceae > Micromonospora > Micromonospora sp. NPDC049580. Next base: position 9,755 of record NZ_JBFAPG010000164.1, on the reverse strand, counting down.
GGAACGGCGGTTGGTCGAGCTGCTGCGGCGGTACGGGCTGGCCGACCCGGCACCGGACGACCCCGTCCAGCTCACCGTCATGTCGTTCTCCCCGCTGGCCGTCCGACGGGTCCGGGAGCTGGCCCCGGCGCTGCCCACGGTGCTGCTGTTGGAGGTGCTGCCGCCCTGGCTGCGGCTGGGCCGGCTGCCGTTCGGCGCCCGCATCGCCGGGCCGGGCATCGGCCTGGTCCGGGCCCGCCCGCACCTGCTGCCCGCGCTGCGCGCCGCCGGCAACCAGGTGTACGTCTGGACCGTCAACGAGCCGGCCGACGTGGAGTTGGTGCTGGCCGAGGAGGTGGACGGGATCATCACCGACCGCCCGGCGCACGTCCTGGCCCGGCGGGACCGCTGAACGGGCCCCCACGCCGAGCTGGCCGTCCAGCGTGCCGACCGCCGGCAGCGCCTGCACCTACGCGACAACCGGGGGTGCCGAAAGCCGGGCCGGCGGGGCAGACTCGGCACATGCCGGAGCGTATCGATTTTCCCGCTCTTCTCGCCGGCCACACCGTCGCGATCGAGTCGATCAATGCTGGGGACGCGGGCCTGCCGGTCCTCACCCAACTGCTCCGGGTAACCCAACCGGCGCTGGGCGCGACCGGCATGGCGTTCGTCGAGTTCGGCCCGACCGGTGGCCGGGTGATCGCGGCGACCGGCGCGGCGGAGTGGGCGCTCGGCCGACCGCTCGCGGCGGACGACCCGGACACCGTCTGCCTGCTCTCCGGGCCACGGGTGGCCCAGGTTCGGGTGACCGACCTCAACGGCAAGCTCGCCGCTGAGCTGGCCGGCAGCGGGTTACGCCGGATGGTGGTGGCCCGAGCCGAGATCGGCGGTCACACCGTCGGCAGCCTGCACGCCCTCTATGCGGGAGACGACGAGCCGGACGCCGAGCAGCGGGGGGTGGTCGCCTACCTCGCCTCGTGCGTCGGGCACATGTACGGCGACCAGAGCGGGTTGCCGGTGCACGGCGACGGGCCGGTGGTGGCGGCACTCGCCGACGGGCTGGCGGTGGTCGACCGGGACGGCCACGTCCGGCTCTGGAACCCGGCCGCCGCCCAGGTCACCGGCCGGACAGCGGAGCAGGCGTTGAAAGGCCCGCTGCCGTTTCCGCTGCCGCCCTCCGGGCAGGTCCGCGACCACCGGCTGCCGGACGGGCGCTGGCTGCGCATCACCTCCGGCGACCTGCCCGGCCCGGGCGCGCTGCGGGTGGTCACCTTCCGCGACATCACCGACCAGCAGCGCCGCGATCACGACCGGGAGCTGTTCGTCGCCGTCACCAGCCACGAGCTGCGCACGCCGGTCACCGTCATCAAGGGGTACGCGGACACCCTCACCGACCACTGGGAGTCGCTGACCGAGGGAGACCGGCGACAGGCCGCCCGGGTGATCGGGCAGCGCGCCAACGAGCTGGCCCGGCTGGTCGACCGGCTGCTCTCCTCGGCGGCCGAGGCGGGGCCGGGGGACGACCCACCGACCCCGTTCGACCTCGCTGAGGCGTTGCGCGCCGCCATCGTGGACCTGCCGGCGGAGCTGCGGCACCGGCTGACGCTGCGCCTCCCCGCCGACCTGCCCAAGGCGCTCGGCCACCGGCCCAGCCTGGCCACCGTGCTGACCGAGCTGGCGACCAACGCTGGCAAGTACTCGCCGCCGGGCTCCCCCATCGAGATCACCGCCGGGGTGGACGGCCAGTTGGTCGCGTTCCGGGTCAGTGACCGGGGCATCGGCATCCGGCCGGAGCACGTGGAGCGGGCGTTCGACCGGTTCTGGCAGGGCGAGTCCGGCGACCGGCGCGGTTACCCGGGAGCGGGGCTCGGCCTCTATCTCGTCCGCCGGATCGTTGAACAACAGAATGGATGGGTATCCCTACGTCCGAGGACCGACGGCGGTACGGTCGCAGAGGTGCGGCTACCGCGCGGTTGACCGACGGTGGCGCGACGTGGAGGCGACGGTGGCAGCGGCAGTGAGGGATCGGGCGTGGTGCGTGGTGGTTCCCCACCATGCCGCCGGCGCACGACTGGCGCGACACCGGCTCGCCGACGACCTGGCTGACGTCGTGACGCCGGCGCTTCTCGCGGATCTGATCGCGGTGCTCGCCGAGCTGGTGGGCAACTCGGTCCGGCACGCCCGGCCGCTGCCCGGCGGCGTGGTCCGGGTGGCGTGGCGGCTGCGAGCCTCGGCCGAGGGCCCGCGGATCCAGTTGCGGGTGACCGACGGCGGCGCGGGCACCAGCCCGCGGATCCGCACGGCCAGCCCGGACGCCGCGGACGGGCGGGGTCTGCACATCGTGGCCGGCCTGGCGACCCGTTGGGGCGTCGAGCGCGACGGCATGGGCCAGCGCGTGTGGGCGGAGTTCGACCCCACCCCCGCCTCCCACCCCGACCTGGTACCAGCCGCCTGACATCGTTGATCATGAAGTTACTGCCACGACACGCCGTGCGCGGTGACAATAACTTCATGATCAACAAGCGGCGGGGTGGGTGGGTCCGGCCCACGGCGGGACGGGCGGGGCCTTAGGCTGTGACGCCGTGAGCAAGCGTCGAAAGAGCCAGCGAACCGCCGCCGGAACCGCGCCCCGGAAGGACAAGGTGCGCGACGTCTTCGTGCCGCGACCGTTCGAGGGGCTGGCCGACGAGTCCGAGTGGATCGCGCTGCGCGAGCTGGTGCCCGCCGCGTCCGCGCCGCTGCGGCTGGCGCCCGCCCTCGTCGAGGAATTCGGGGACCGGTCGGCCACGCTGGCCACGGTGCTGCCGATGGCCGCGCCGGCGGTGAGCAAGCCGGACGGCCGGGTGCTCATCGGTCTGCAACGCCACCAGCAGTCCGGCGACGTCTCCCGGGACCTGGCCGAGGCGCTGCTCTGCGCGCTGCGGACCGAGCCGGGCGGCCAGGTGTCCGTACCACCGCTGCCCGGTCCCGGGCCACGACTGCAGGACATCCTGGTGGACGGCCCGCTGGAGATCACCATGCACGACGGGTTCGAGTTCTGGCTCGACCCCGGCGCGACCGACGACCCGAGCGTCCAGGCGTCGCTGGAACGGGCGAACGCCGCCATCTACCCGACCGTGCGGATGACCGCCGCGAAGGCCGCGTACTGGTGCCAGGTCCCGGAGAAGGCGCACGTGCGCTGGGTGCTCCCGGACGACGAGGACGCCGCCCTGGACGCGCTGGCCCGCCTCGGCGCGGCTGGCACGCTGACGCTCGGCGAGCAGACCAAGTTCGCCGGGATGTTCCGCGCGCACGGCCGGCTGGTGCCGGTGTGGGACCTGCCGGAGGAGACTCCGGCCGACGACTGGGAGGACCCGGTCGCGCAGTTCGCCAAGCGGTACGCGGAGGCGCTCGCCACCACCGAACCGCTGGACGCCGCCGGCCGGCGGGCCCGCCAGGGGCTGCTCGGCCGTCAGCTCACCCTCCGCTGACCCCGACGCGCGGCCCGTTCACCCGTTGACCGGCAGCGGGTCGCGCACGATCGGGCAGGACATGCAGCGCGGGCCTCCCCGGCCGGAGCCCAGCTCCGAGCCGGCGATCGGGATGACCTCGATGCCGGCCCGCTCCAACTGCGCGTTGGTCTCGGTGTTGCGCTCATAGCCGACGCAGAGCCGGGGCGCCAGGGCGAGGGTGTTGTTGCCGTCGTCCCACTGCTCGCGTTCCGCGGTGACCGGGTCCAGGCCGGTGTCGATGACCCGGAGCTGGTCCAGGTCCATCGCGTCGGCGGCGGCCCGCAGGAAGGGCGCCGGGCCGTCCACGCGCGGGTCCTCGCCGTCCGCGCCGGCGATCACGGTGTACGCCGAGAGCGTGCTGGCGATGTTCGGATACATCAGCACGGCGTCGGCGTCGACCATCGTGCACACGGTGTCCAGGTGCATGGTGGCGCGCTTCTGCGCGATCGGCACCACCAGGATGGTGTGGGCCAGCCCGGCGGCGAAGACCTGCCGGCCGAGGCGTTCGGCGCCGGCCGGGGTGGTCCGCTCGCCCACCCCGACCGCCAGGACGCCCGGTGCGAGCAGCAGGACGTCCCCGCCCTCCAGGTGCTCCAGATTGGGGCGGTAGACGAACTCGGTGCCGGCGAAGCGCGGATGGTGGCGGTAGATGGCGTCGGTCAGGGTGGTCTCCCGGCGGCGGGCCGGCATGGCCAGGCTGGTGACACCGACCCGGTCACCGATCCACAGCGACGAGTCCCGGGTGAAGAGCAGGTTCGGCAGCGGGTCGATGACGAAGTCGTGCCGGTCCATCAGGGTGTAGACCAGCCCGCCCGGCCGCTCCGAGCTGATCCGCAGCTCCTCGTGGGCGAGCCCGGCGGTGAGCACGTCGGCCAGCGCGGCCGGGTCCAGATAGGCGAGGTGGTCGGCGACCCGGGCGCGGAGCGTGTCGCCGAGTCGACGGGAGCGCAGCACCTCCTCGGTCAACTCGGCGCGGGCATCCTCGACGGCCAGCGTCTCGGCCAGCAGGGTGGCCAGATAGAGCACCTCGACCCCGCGCTCGCGCAGCGCGGCCGCGAACGCGTCGTGCTCCTCCTGGGCGCGGCCGACCCAGGGGATCGCGTCGAACAGGAGTGAGTCGTTGTTGCGAGGGGTGAGCCGGGCCAGTTCCGGGCCGGGCCGGTGCAGCAACACGGTGCCGAGCCGGCCGACTTCACTGTCGACGTAGTGGGTCACCCCCGCAGCGTAGGGCAGGGTTTGGCGGCATCCGACAAAAGAACTGTGGATGAATATGGCATTCATCCACAGTCACTCCGGCGCTCCGGCTTGCCGAACACCGGGAGTGGCAACGTAGGGTAGTGAGGACATAACTTCGAGGGACCTTTTGCCGGAGGTCGACGACGATGACTGTCTTTCCCGCACGACGAGCCGTACCGACCGCCAGGGCACTGCCGCCCATCGCGGTGCCCCACCCCCGCGTCGAGTCGCCCGGGGCTCTGGAGCCGGTCCGTCCGACACCGCTCGAATGGGCCCGCCGACGCCGTGCCGAGCGGGGAGCCCGTCGACTGGAGGCGGCCGGAGCCCGCGCGCTCGGCCAGCTCGACCATCTCGGGCCGGCCTGGCACGTCATCGAGTGGCCCCGCACCGACGTGGCGGACGTCCTGCTCGACCGCACCCAGGACGACCGCGCCGGGTTCCTCGCCATCGGGCCGAGCGGCCTGTTCGCGGTGACCATCGCCGACCACGGCCGAGCCCGGGTGCTCGTCGCCGGGGACGTCGTGCAGATCAACGGCAAGCGGCCTCCGTACGTCACCGAGGCCCGGCGGGACGCCAGGCGGGCCAGCAAGGCCCTCTCCGACGCGGTGGGGCTGACCATCCCGGTGACGCCGGTGCTGACCTTCGTGGGCTCCGGCGTGATCAGCGTCTACGGCCTTCCGAAGGACTGTCTGATGGCCACCCACCGGGAACTGGATCGGCTCCTCGTGGCCGGTGGCAGCCGGATCAGCCCGGCCACGGCCGAGAAGCTGTCCCGGGTGGCACAGCACCCGAGCACCTGGCTGAACGGCACCTACCGTCCATCGGCCGACTACCGGTGGTACGACGAGGGCCGAACGGCCGCTGACAAGCCGGCCCACCGCCGGTAACGTCACCGGCGACGCCACGCGGCCCCGGTCCCCCACTACCCACCGGCTCCCGCGCCGTCGCCGGCCGCCCCGGTTCGAGCTGTGCGGTCCGGTGACCTGGTGCGCTCGGTGATTCCGTCGGCGACCGGCTAGCGTGGACAGTCCGTCGGTGGACATAGGAGGCGCGGTGGCCCACGTCGAACTCTCGCTCTCGGAAGTGTTCGTGCCGTCGGCGCGGGCCTCGACAGAGCTGGAGTCCGACAACGTCGGCCAGTGGTCCTCGACGGTCGACCGGGCCGATGAGCCCTGCCTGCTGATCGACGCCGACACCCGGGTCGTGGCCATCTCCGCCGCCGGCTGCGAGCTGCTCTGTCTGGGCGACCCGGCCGGCCTGATCGGGCGACCGCTGCTCGACGGCGGCCTGCGACTGCTGGATTTCACCGCCAACCGGGGCGAGCTGACCGAGGCCGAGATCGACAAGATCCCGCCTCTGCTGGCGCTCTCCTCCGGCCGGCTCGCCCGTGGGCTGCTGCGGGTGCAGGCCGCCTCGCCGGACAGCTCCGACGCGACGGTGGACGCGATCTCCACCCCGGTGCTCACCAACGGCGCCGTGGCCGGCTCGCTCACCTTCTTCTCCGAGGTCTGACCTGCGGCGCAATGTGTCGTTCGCCGCCTGACCTGCGGCGCAATATGTCGTTCGCCGCCTGACCTGCGGCGCAATGTGTCGTTCGCCGCACGCGGCGATGGCGGGATGGGCCCACACCCACGCCGTAAGGTGCCCTCATGCTCGATATCGCTCTGCTGCCGGGGGAGTACGCCGTGTGCCGGTTGCGGGCCGACACCGCCCTGCCGGCCGCGCTGTCGAGTGGGCTGGGCCGCGCCGACGTGGTCACGGTGAGCTGGACCGCCGACGGGATCTCGGTGATCTGCCCGACCGACCGGGTGCCCGCCCAGGCCGTGGTGGAGACCACCTGGCGCTGTCTGCGCGTCGTCGGCCCGACGGGCGTGGACGCCACGGGAACACTGGCGGCGCTCGTCGACCCCCTCGCCGCGGCCCGGGTCAGCGTGGTCACGTTCTCCACCTTCGACACCGACTACGTGCTGGTGCCGACCGTCCGGTTGACCGAGGGCACGGCCGCCCTGGAGCGCGCCGGGCACCGCGTCCTCGGCTGAGCTTCACCCCGCCGTCAGCTCGCCCTACGATGGGCTCGGCCACCCCGGCCGCGATGACGTTTCCCAATGTCCGAGGATCGGCCCGTGCCGTTCGACCCGCCCCGCCACCCGGCTCCCCCGCCCCGGGCGACAACCGCCATCACACCCGTGGCGGTTCGCGCGCTGCCCGTGGCCGGGGCCCTGCTGGCGCTCCTCACCATCGGGGCGCTGACCGGCTGCGGCGCCCCTCCCGAGCTGCGCGACCCGGCCGGGGTGCCCACCGGCGCCGGCACCCCGACGGCGACCGGCCCGACCGGCGTCCCGACGGGCACGCCGTCCACCGTGCCGAGCGCCCCACCGCTCTCCACCCCGTCGGCCACCCGGGACCCGGGTCTGGTCGCGACGGCCTGCCGGAACGGTCCGACCGGGCAGCGGGTGGTGCAGCTGCTGCGCGGCCGGGCCTCGGTGCTCCCGGACAACGTGCGGGTCCGGGTCCGCACCGGGCCGCTGTGCGCCGCCGACTGGCAGTACACCGTGCTGGAGGTGACCGGGCACGAGGAGCTTCAGGTCCTCACCCGGGGTCGGCCCACCGCCCCGGAACTGGTCACCGCCGGCACCGACGTGTGCACCATCGAGGTCCGCGCCACCGGGCCAGCCGGGATCCGTACGCTCGCCTGCGATGCTTCTCCGGCGGTCCAGCCGGGTGCGTAGTCTGGTCGACATGCCCGGAACACCGCCCACGCGCTTCGTCTACCTCGGCCCGGAGGGCACCTTCGCCGAGCAGGCCCTGCGCACCGTCCCCGCCGCCGAGCGTGGCACCCGGACTCCGGCCCGCAGCGTCGGTGAGGCCCTGGACAGCGTCCGGGCCGGGGACGCTGACGCGGCGCTGGTGCCGCTGGAAAACTCGATCGGCGGGGCGGTCGGCGTCACCCTGGACGAGATGGTCGAGGGCGACCCGCTGGTGATCACCCGAGAGGTGATCCTGCCGGTCGAGTTCGTGCTCGCCGCGCGTGCGGGCACGACGCTGTCGGCGGTCCGCACGGTCGCGGCGCACCCGCAGGCGTCCACCCAGTGCCGTGGCTGGCTGCGTGACCACGTACCCGACGCCGTGGTCGTCGACGTGCTCTCCAACGGCGCGGCAGCCGCCGGCGCCGGGTCCGGCGAGTACGACGCGGCGATCTGCGCCCCGATCGGGGCCGCCCGACACCGACTCGCCCTGCTCGCCGACAAGATCGCTGACCACCCCGACGCGGTGACCCGTTTCGTCCTGGTCTCCCGCCCCGGGCCACCCCCACCGCCGACCGGCGACGACCTCACCTCGCTGGCCGTCTACATCGCCCACGACCGGGTCGGCGCGCTGCTGTCGGTGTTGATGGAGCTGGCCGTCCGCGGCGTCAACCTGACCCGGATCGAGTCCCGCCCGACCGGCGAGGCCCTGGGCCGGTACGTCTTCTTCCTCGACTGCACCGGCCACGTGGCCGACGTACGCCTGGGTGAGGCGTTGCAGGGGCTGCGCCGGGTGTGCGCCGATGTCCGTTTCCTGGGGTCGTACCCGCGGCATCGCTGGGTCGACGCGGCGGGCGAGCGGCCCGTGCCCGCGCCGGCCGGCCTCTCCGACGTCGACTACGCCGACGCGGCGGCCTGGCTGGCCCGGCTGCGCACCGGCGAGTTGAGCTGACCGGCCGAGCAGGCGAGCAACACGCGTACGGGCGCTCCGGTGCGACCGGGAGCGCCCGTACCCGCGTCGGTGGTCAGCTCAGCAGACCGCCGAGCAGACCGCCCTCCTGCTGCTGCTGACCGCTGCCCATGACCGGCGGCTCCTCGGACGGCTGCACCACCACGAAGCCCTGACCGGCGAAGCTCATCGTGAACGACTCGCCGGTGCGCCGGCCCAGCAGCGTGCCAAGACCGAGCTGCTCAGCCCGGTGGTAGCCGGTCTGGAGGTTGGCCGACCAGCAGACGGCGGCCTGCGGGTCGACGTACGTCGGGGCGTCCACGTTGAGCACCACAGGGGTGCCCTTGGTCGTGATGGCGATCCTGCCGTACCCGCTGAACACGCAGTTGAACAGGCCGGACGAGGAGGCCATCCCGGCGCCGCCGACCATCCTGATGTCGTACTGCAGGGTCGAGTCGAAGGCCAGCACGCTGGAGCCGTTGATGGACAGGGCGTCGCCCGGCTCCAGGTCGATGATGTGCACGTCCTTGGCCAGCTCGGCGAGGAAGACGTCACCCTGGCCGGTGACCTTCATCAGCGGGACACCCTCGCCGGTGAGCTTCTGCTTGAGGAACTTGCCGAGCCCACCCGAGCCCAGCGCCTGGAACTGCACGTTGCCCTGGTAGGCGACCATCGACCCGACCCGGGCCATCGCCTCGCCGTTGAGCTCGATCTTCAACATCTTGGAGTTCTGCAGCCGCATGCCGGCCTGCGCGGACTCCTTCTCCAGATTTTCCGCCGAGAACAGCTCGCTGCGCATGAAAGGTGCCTCCTGAAACGGTCGCGGTCGCTGCACCGACGGTAGGCGACCACGGCAACCAGGGGCCATCGGCGAAGCGGCGTGCCGCGCTCTGACCTGGCGGTGTGCGGCCGGGTCAGCCCCAGCCCAGCGCGTGCAGTCGCGCGTCGTCGATGCCGAAGTGGTGGGCGATCTCGTGCACCACGGTCACCGCGACCTCGTCGACGACGTCCTCGTCGCTGTCGCAGATCCGCAGGATCGGACGGCGGTAGATGAAGATCCGGTCCGGAAGCACGCCGGCGTAGTCCCAACCCCGATCGGTGAGCGCGTGCCCCTCGTAGAGGCCGAGCAGGTCGGGGTCGGTGTGCGGTGGGTCGTCCTCGACCAGGATCACCACGTTGTTCATCAGGCCGAGCAGTTCCTCGGGCACCTCGTCGAGGGCGTCAGCCACCAGCTCCTCGAAGCGCTCGCGAGTCATGTCCACCGGCACGGCGTCCATTCTGCCCGACGCCGCACCGATCGGCCGCTCTCTTTCGTGAACGCGCGGCCCCGGCCGGGGTGGCCGCGCGTGAGCCGGC
>NZ_JBFAPG010000163.1:0-11748 GCF_040675595.1 Micromonospora sp. NPDC049580 | reverse complement strand
GACCGTGGCTCCGGCGCCCCGGCGCCGGCCCAATCGGCTGCTGGCCCTGCTGCGCAACTCGTGGCGGCAGCTCACCAGCATGCGTACGGCGCTGATCCTGCTCTTCCTGCTGGCCATCGCCGCGATCCCGGGTTCGGTGCTGCCGCAGCGGGGGATCAGCCCGGAGAAGGTCAACCAGTACTTCACCGACCACCCGGACTGGGCCCCCCGACTGGACCGGATCGGCGCGTTCGAGGTCTTCGGTTCGGTCTGGTTCTCCGCGATCTACCTGCTGCTGTTCACGTCGCTGATCGGCTGCATCACGCCCCGGCTGCGCGACCACGTCCGGGCGCTGCGGTCCCGGCCACCGGCCGCGCCGAAGCAGCTGGCGCGACTGCCGCAGCACGCCGTACTGCCCGCCCCGGCCGGTGGCGCGGCCGCCGTCGCCGAGGTGCTGCGCAAGCGACGCTGGCGGGTCGAGGTCCGCGGCGACGAGGTCTCCGCCGAGAAGGGCTACCTCAAGGAGACCGGCAACCTGCTGTTCCACACCTCGCTGATCGCGGTGCTGATCGGTGTCGCGCTCGGCTCGTGGTACGGCTGGAGCGGCAACCGCCTGCTCGTGGCGGGCGCGGACAACGCGTTCTGCAACACCCGCCAGCAGTACGCCGAGGCCAAGCTCGGCCCCCGCGTCGACAGCGCGGACCTGCCGCGCTTCTGCCTGCGGCTGGACGACTTCCAGGCCCGGTTCCTGCCGTCCGGCCAGCCGGAGTTCTTCAACGCCCGGGTGACCGTCGACGGCCCGGACGAGCCGACCCGCAGCGCGGACTTCTCGGTGAACTCACCGCTGCGACTCGCCGACGCGAGCGTCTACCTGCTCGGCCACGGGTACGCCCCGGTGATCCGCTACACCGACCGGTTCGGCAACAGCCAGGTCAGTGACGAGCCGTTCCTGACCACCGGCGACATGGGCCTGACCAGCGAGGGGCTGGCGGCCTTCCCGGACGCGAACGTCGACCCGGCCACCGGCAAGCGGACACCGGGTGAGCAGATGGCGTTCACCGGCATCTACCTGCCCACCGCGCCGCAGCAGGCCCCGTTCGTCCGCTCCGAGTACCCGACCGAGCGCAACCCGGCGCTGAACCTGGTCGCCTACCGGGGCAACCTCGGCCTGGACGCCGGCATCCCCGGCTCGGTCTACCAGCTCGACCAGCGGCAGGTGCGCAACGGCAAGGTCAAGGAGATCGGCAGCAAGCTGCTGCGCAAGGGCGAGAAGTGGACGCTTGACGACGGCACGACCGTCGAGTTCCTGGGCACCGAGCGGTACGTGACGCTCTCCGTCCGGCACGACCCCGGCTCGACGCCGCTGCTGGTGAGCTGCGGCGCCCTGCTGGTCGGGCTGATGGGCTCGCTTTTCGGTAGGCGCCGCCGGGTGTTCTTCCGGGTGGCACCGGCCGACCCGGCGGATGGATCTCCGACGGGCGGTAGTAGCTTGATGGAGGCCGGTGGGTTGCCGCGCACCGACTATCCAGGGTTCGCCGACGAGTTCGCCCAGCTCGTCACCGCCGTGAGCGGTGCCGACGGGGCTGCCGAGCGGGCCGGCACCGACGCTGACTCCAGCGACCGGGCCGGCGTGCGAGAAGGGACCGAGTGATGTCCGCGCTCTCCGACAATCTGGTGACCTTCGCGATCCTGACGTACCTGATCGCGATGATCAGTCACGCCGTCGAGTACGCGCTGGGCAACGCGCGTACCCGGGTCGCCGTGGCGTCGCCCGCCCGCGAGCTGGTGGGGGCGGGGGTCGGCGGTGGCGGTGGCGTCATCCCGGAGCCGCCCGCGCCGGTCCCGCCGACGGCCGACGGCGCGGCGCGTCGGGCCCGGATCGCCGGCCTGGTCGCGGTGGGGGCCACCGCGTTGGCAGCCGTGCTGCACCTCGCGGCGCTGGTCACGCGGGGTCTGGCCGCTGACCGGATGCCCTGGGGCAACATGTACGAGTTCGTGCTCACGGTGACGTTCATCGGGGTGGCGGCCTGGCTCGTGGTGCTCTGGAAGCGGCCGGCGCTACGCAAGCTCGGGCTGTTCCTGACCCTGGTGATGGTGCTGCTGGTGGCCACCGCCGAGCTGGTCCTGTACGTGCCGATCGTGCCGCTGGTGCCAGCCCTGAACTCGTACTGGTTCGTCATCCACGTCTCGACCATCGTCTTCGCGTCCGGCATCTTCCTGCTCGGCGCGGTGCCGGCGGTCGGCTTCCTGATGCGCAACGGGTACGAGCAGGGCAAGCGGAGCTTCCCGTACACCCTCGCGAAGCGGCTGCCCGGCGCGGTCAGCCTGGAGCGGCTGACCTTCGCGCTGCACGCGTTCGCGTTCCCGATCTTCACGTTCGCGGTCATCGCCGGCGCGATCTGGGCCGAGGCGGCCTGGGGCCGGCCGTGGGGCTGGGACCCGAAGGAGACCTGGGCGTTCATCTCCTGGGTCGTCTACGCCGGCTACCTGCACGCTCGCGCCACGCCCAGCGTGAAGCGCAACGTGGCCACCTGGATCGCGGTGATCGGCTTCCTCACCATGCTGATGAACCTGTTCGGCGTGAACATCTTCTTCACCGGCCTGCACTCGTACGGCGGGCTGAACTGACCCTGGTCGACGACGCGCGGGCCGGCCACGGAATCGTCCGTGACCGGCCCGCCGTCTTTCGTTGCCCTGGTCAGCTCACGGTCACCGGGGCGATGTCGTTGCTCGGGTCGTCGTCAACCCGGGGGTAGCGGCCGTACGGCTGCACCTCGCCGGCGGCTCCGGTGAGGCTGTCGATGCGCAGGTCGAAGGTGACCGTGTGGCTCGTCCCGGCCGGGAACACGGCCCCCGGCCCGTTGCAGTACCAGGTCGTCGGGGCGTCTCCGGCGGTCTCATCGTCGCCGTTGAGCCAGCAGCCCGACGGGTTGGCGAGCACTGTGGTGCCGGCCGGCGGCACGAAGAGGAAGGCGCCGACGCCGTCACCGGAGTTGGTGGCGTCCGGGACACCGGGGCCCTCGTTGCGGAGGCCCACCGTGACCCGGACGGTGTCACCGACGGCCCCGGTGACGGTTGCGCCCTCGGCGACGATGTCGAAGGCGCCCTGGACGTTCCGCAGGTAGGTCTGCCCGCCAGCGCCGGTCACCTCGACCGGGATCACGCCGAGCGGCCGCCCGACCGCGCGCAGCCGCAGTGCCTGGTCGGCCTCGCGGCGCGCGAGTTTCACACCACTGGGCAGCGGCCCGGCGCTGGCCAGCGGCTCCACGATCTGCGTGATCCGCTTGTCGCCGAGGGTGGCCGGGCCGACAGTGGTGGCGAGCCCGCCGCGCAGCTCGTGCCGCTGGCCGGGCGCGAAGGTGCCGCGCACGGTGCAGACGGCCACGGTGGCGAGCACCTGGTCGGTGCCGTACCGGCAGTTGCGGTAGCTCGCCGGGACCAGGCCCACCGGGAAGCGCATGGTGAGCCGCAGGTCCACGGTCGGCTGGTCACCGGCGTTGACCACGGCCACCGGGACGGGGCGCGTGTCGCCCACCTCGACGCCGGAGACGTACTCGTCGACCATGTCGAGCAGGTCGGGCCCGGACCGCACGGTGATCGTCGCCTGCTGGGTGTACGCCTCGGTCTGCTCGCCGAATGCCGTGTAGTCGAGCGTGCCGGTCACGCCGTCGGCGGCACCGGGAGCGGCCCGGAACACCACCGGCACGGTGCCGGTGAGCGTGCCGAAGTCGTCGACGGCGTTCGGTGGCATCGGGCAGGTGACCGAGGTGGCCTCGGTGACGCACCAGTCGGGGAAGCTGGCGGTGGCCACGCCGGCCAGGCCGGCCAGGTCGATGGTCACCCGGGGCTGGGTGGCCCCGGTGCTGGTCAGGGTGAGCGGCACCGTCCGGGCGGGAGCACCGGGGCCGCCGACCGTCAGGTCCCCCAGCCAGCCGCTGACCCAACCGGGGTCGTCAGCGGCCGCAGCGGGACCGGCCACCACGCCGACCGCCGTGGTGGCCACGACCAGCGCGCTCAGACCGCGCAGGAGCCTGCCACGCGTAACGTGCACAGATCTCATCGATCTCCTTGGTGAGGGATGAGCCGGTCGGTAGAAGCCGGGGCTGCTGCGACCCGACCCGACCGGCACCCCTGATCCTAGAGATCGCCTGTGACAGTTCTCGATCAGTCGATCGGAGCCTGAACACCGTCGGAACGGGCCTCGCCGCGTGGCGGCGGCCCGGGTCGCCAGCGGCGCAACGCCCGCTCGACCTGGATGGTGACCTGATAGGACACCTCGGGCAGGTCGGCCAGCCCGATCCGCTCGCCCCGCAGCGCCACCTGCGCGTGCAGCTCCCGGGCGATGGTGTCGCGCAGCTCGACCAGCAGCGGCGACAACCCGTCCGGGTCGCCGTCGACGTACGCGTCCGACATGCCCCCCAGCCTGCGCCGGGGTCCGGCCGTTCGGCCAGGACCGGTGAGATGTGCCCGCAGGGCTTGACCCACGCCGATGGGGTGGCGTCCCGCGCACCACGTCGGCGATCCGGTGTGGAGCAGGGTCAGCCGCCGAACCAGCCCGGCACGTCCAGGCGGAACCAGTTGGCCGAGGCCATCGTGCGCAGGTCGTCCTCCAGGGCGGCGACCCGTTCCTCGCCCAGGGCCTCGGCCCACTGCTCGCGCAGCCGGTCGAAGGTCTCCGCCGAGCGGCGTAGCCCGTCGGCGCCGTGTTCCGTCACCCGGACCAGCCGGCGGCGGGCGTCGGACGGATCGTCGACCCGTTCCAGGTAGCCGACGGCGACCAGCCGGTCGACCGTCTTGCCGGCCGCCTGCTTGGAGATGCCCAGCCGTTGCCCCAGCTCGGTGGCGGTGGTGCCGTGCACCCCGACGGCCTGCAACACGAAGCCGTGCAACGGGCGCAGCTCGGGATGCCCCTGCCGGGCCAGTTCGGCGTGCAGGTCGTCGATCAGGGTGCGGAAGCCGGCCAGCAGCAACAGCGGGAGTTGGAAGCCGGGCCGGGCGGGATCAGCGGTTGCCATGTTCGACAACCACGTTTACTATTTCGTCAACCACGTTGACCATCTTACGGCGTACGCCGTGGAAGCAGGTAACCATGTCCGTCTTCACCGTCCACACCGCCGAGACCGCACCCACCGCCGCCCGCCGGACCGTCGAGGGCGTACGCGGCCGGTTCGGCTGGCTGCCCACCCCGGTGGCGCTGATGGCCGAGTCGCCACAGCTGCTCAGCGGCTTCCTCACCGCCAGCGCGGGCTTCGAACAGACCAGCCTCGCGCCGGTGGAGCGGGAGGTGGTCATCCTGACCGTCTCCACCTCGCACGAATGCCACGTCTGCGTGGCCCTGCACACCGGCAAGCTCACCGAGATCGGCGCGAGCACCGCGCTGATCACCGCGTTGCGCGGCGGCACGGAGCTGCCCGAGCCGCGACTGGAGGCGCTGCGCCAGTTCACGCTGGCCGTGCTCAGGCACCAGGGCGCGGTGCCCGACGAGGAGTTGGAAGCCTTCCTGGCGGCCGGCTACCAGCCCCGGCAGGCGCTGGAGGTGGTGCTCGGCGTCGGGGCGTACACGATGTCCGCCTTCGCCAACCGGCTCACCCGCGCGCCGCTCGACCCGCCGCTGGCCGCCCACGCCTGGGCGCCCGCCGCCTGACCGCCGCATCACCCGCCGCCCGCAGGGCTGACCAGCGGCTGCGGCCCTCAGCCCGCACCGAGGAAGTCGCGCAGCAGGGCCAGCATCTCGTCCGGGCGTTCCTCGTACAGCCAGTGTCCGCAGTCGTCGATCACTTCGCCGCGGACCGTGTCGGCGTACCGGCGGACCTGCTCGGCGACCTGTCCACCGAGGCTGGCCGACGCGCCGACGGCCAGCACCGGCATCGTCAGCTTCGTGGCCCGGTACGCCGCGTTGTCGACGATGTCCTGATCGAACGCCCGGAAGTAGGCGAAGCTGGCCGTCAGGTGCGCCGGGTCGCGCAGATGGCGGGCGAACTCCTCGATGTCGGGCGCGGCCATGCTGCCCTTGCGCACCATCAGGGCATCGGTGAACCGGTCCACCCAGAGCGACTCCCGCCCGCGGACCAGCTCCTCCGCGAGCCCGTTGCCGATCGAGAAGAAGCCGAAGTTCCACACCCCCGGCCCGGCCGCGGTGAGCGCGGGGAACGTGTAGATGCTCTCGTCGGGAATCGGCGCCTCGGTGAGCGCCAGCCGGCTCACCCGCTCCGGATGGGCGGCGGCGTACGCGTACGCCACCATCGTTCCCAGGTCGTGCCCGACCACTCGCAGGTCGGCGGTCAGGCCGAGCTGGTCGAGCAGTCCGTGCAGGTCGGCGGCCACCGTCTTCTTGTCGTACCCGCCAGCGGGGGCGTCGCTGTCCCCGAAGCCGCGCAGGTCGGGCGCGACCACGTCGTACGAGCGTCCCAGCTCGGGCAGCAGGTGCCGCCACATGTGCCAACACTGCGGGTAGCCGTGCAGCAGCACCAGTGGCGGGCCGCTGCCGCCCCGGACGTAGTTCAGGGTGATCTCGCCGATCCGCGCCTGTTGCTCAGTGAACCCCGCCGGCATCCGCTCCGCCCCCATCGCTGCCTCCGTCCGCCCGCTTTGAGACTCGCGATACCCCGATATGGCCGTTGAATGCTGACTCAGGGTCGCGAGTTCGCTACCTTGCGGCAGGCGGATCGATGTGGTCCTTCATTCACGGCGGGAGGCGGGCGAATGGCCCCAGTGGTGTCGACGGTGGCGATCACCCGGGACCAGCTCCGCCGGTCGCGGCTCGCGGCCGGCATGAGTCAGGAGGAGTACGGCAAGCGGGCGCACTACTCGCCCTCCATGGTGTCGGCGGTCGAGTTGGGCCAGACCGTGCCCAACCTGGCGTACCTGACCCGGGCCGACGAGGTGCTCGACACCGGTGGGCTGCTGGTCTCGCTGCGCGAGCTGGGCCGGCGAGACGGTGAGCCGGTCTGGTTCCGGCCCTGGTTGGAGGTCGAGCGGGTCGCCACCCAGTTGCGAGAACAACGAGGTGGCGACCCTGCTCGGAAGGCGGGAGAGTCTGCGCAGTGACGCGCTGCCCCGGCAGCAGTCCATCGACCTGCTCGAGGAGATCGTGAAGCCATGGATCTGACCGGAGCCCGCTGGCACAAATCCACCCGGAGCGGCAACGACGCCGGCGCCTGCGTCGAGGTCGCCGACAACCTGCCCGGCCGGGTGCACGTCCGCGATTCCAAGGACCGCGACGGCGGCGTGCTGACCTTCAGCCCGGCCGCGTGGCGCGCGTTCGTCGAGCTGGCCCGCACCGACTGACCGCGCCGAACGACCGCGCCGCCGGTCCAGGAGCTGTCGCTGGGCGGTGGCCCGCGCCGACCTGGCCGGTGGCCGCGCCGCGCCCGCCGGAGCCGCGGACAGCCGTCGACCCGGGCCGTCGCGGGTGTCACAGCACCCGCTGTGGGCCACCCCGGACCCGGTGCGGGAGACTGGGCGTCATGGCGGCTCGTGGCTTCCCGTACACCGATCTCAAGGACTTTCTCGCGGCGCTGGAGCGCGCGGGGGAGCTGCGTCGGGTCGACGTCCCCGTCGACCCGACCCTGGAGATCAGCGAGGTAGTCACCCGCACGGTGCGCGCCGGTGGGCCGGCGCTGCTCTTCGAGCACCCCACCCGGGGCGAGATGCCGGTGGCGATCAACCTGTTCGGCACCGAGAAGCGGATGGCGATGGCCCTCGGCGTCGACTCGCTGGACGAGGTCGGCGCCCGGATCGGCGCGTTGATCAAGCCGGAGCTGCCGGTCGGCTGGTCCGGCATCCGCGAGGGCCTGGGCAAGGTCATGCAGCTCAAGTCGGTGCCGCCGCGCAAGGTCAAGACCGCGCCCTGCCAGGAGGTCGTCTACTCCGGCGACGACGTCGACCTGAACCGGCTGCCGGGGTTGCAGGTCTGGCCCGGCGACGGTGGGATCTTCCACAACTATGGGCTGACCCACACCAAGCACCCGGAGACCGGCAAGCGCAACCTGGGCCTCTACCGGCTCCAGCAGCACGGCCGCAACACGCTGGGCATGCACTGGCAGATCCACAAGGATTCGACCGCGCACCACGCGGTCGCCGAGCGGCTCGGCCAGCGCCTGCCGGTCGCGATCGCCATCGGTTGCGACCCGGTCGTCTCGTACGCGGCCAGCGCGCCGCTTCCCGGCGACATCGACGAATACCTGTTCGCCGGGTTCCTGCGGGGCGAGCGGGTGGAGATGGTCGACTGCCTCACCGTCCCGTTGCAGGTGCCGGCGCACGCGCAGATCGTCCTGGAGGGCTACCTGGAGCCCGGCGAGCGGCTGCCCGAGGGGCCGTTCGGCGACCACACCGGCTACTACACGCCGGTCGAGCCGTTCCCGGTGCTGCACATCGAGACGATGACCACGCAGCGCGATCCGGTCTACCACTCGATCGTCACGTCGAAGCCGCCGCAGGAGGACCACGGCCTCGGCAAGGCCACCGAGCGGATCTTCCAGCCGCTGCTCAAGCTGATGATCCCGGACATCGTCGACTACGACCTGCCGGCCGCCGGGGTGTTCCACAACTGCGCGATCGTCTCCATTCGCAAGCGCTACCCGAAGCACGCGCAGAAGGTGATGAACGCGATCTGGGGCGCGCACCTCATGTCGCTCACCAAGCTGATCGTGATCGTCGACGAGGACTGCGACGTACACGACTACAACGAGGTCGCCTTCCGCGCGTTCGGCAACGTCGACTACGCCCGTGACCTGCTGCTGACCGAGGGTCCGGTGGACCACCTCGACCACTCGTCGTACCAGCAGTTCTGGGGCGGCAAGGCCGGCGTCGACGCGACCCGCAAGCTGCCCACCGAGGGCTACACCCGCGGTTGGCCGGAGGAGATGACCATGGCCCCGGAAGTCGCGGCCCTGGTCGACAAGCGCTGGAAGGAGTACGGGATCTGATGGCCGTCCTCGACGCACCGGTGGAGAAGCCGGGCCGGGTCAAGTCCTTCCTCAAGCTCGTCGCGATCGAGCACTCGGTGTTCGCGCTGCCGTTCGCGTACCTGTCGGCGCTGACCGCCATGCAGGTCAACGGCGGGCACGTGCGGTGGCTCGACCTGCTGCTGATCACCGTGGCGATGGTCGGCGCGCGGACGTTCGCGATGGCCGCCAACCGGATCCTCGACCGGCGCATCGACGCCCGGAACCCGCGTACCGCAGGACGGGAACTGGTCACCGGGGCCGTGAGCGTGCGGACGGCCTGGACCGGCGCGGCCGTCGCGCTTGTGGTGTTCCTCGCCGCCGCCGCGCTGCTCAACCCCCTCTGCCTGGTACTGGCGCCGCTCGCCGTGGTGCCGCTGGTCGTCTACCCGTACGGCAAGCGGTTCACCAACTGGCCGCACGCCATCCTCGCGATCGCTCAGGCGGTCGGCCCGGTCGGCGCCTGGCTCGCGGTCACCGGCACCCTGGACGGCTCCTGGCCGGCCTGGCTGCTCGGCGCGGCGGTCGGCCTGTGGATCGGCGGCTTCGACCTGATCTACGCCTGCCAGGACTCCGAGATCGACCAGGAGATCGGCGTGCGCAGCGTGCCCGCCCGGTACGGCCGGCGCTTCGCCCTGCACGCCTCCACCGTCGCGCACGTGGTGACGTTCGCGCTGTTCATCTGGTTCGGCGCGCTGGTCGGCTTCGGTTGGCTCTGGTGGATCGGGCTGGCGTTGACCGCTGTCGCGTTCGGCTACCAGCACCTGGTGGTCAGCCCGACCGACCTCAGCAAGGTCAACCGGGCGTTCTTCACCGCCAACGGCTTCGTCGGCATCGCGCTGTTCGTGTTCGCCCTGCTCGACCTGGTGATCCGCCTCGACCTGCGCCCCTAGGCGTTGGTCGGGTAGCGGGCGCTCTCCAGCGTCCAGTCGATGGTGCCGCGCACCGCGTACGCGACCCCGTCGAGATGGTCGGTGACCGCCTCGTCCAACGCCGGCCCGAACGACGGCACGGCGGCGCGGAGCGCCACGAACTGTCGCATCGACTCCCGCCAGCGCTCGGCCACCCGGTCGACCGCCTCCGCCGCCGACACGCCCTGCTCGGCCTGCGTGGCCAGGACCAGGTTGTGCCCGCCCGAGGTGGCCCGGTCCCGGTCCAGCGAGGCCACGTCGTTGTACCAGGAGAGCAGGTCGTTGCCGGTGCGCGCGACCTGCCGCAGCAGCGGATGGTGGTAGACCGCGTCGGGCAGCGGTCGGCCGCTGACGAACTCCACCAGCGGGTACGACACCTCCGCCGCCGAGGTTTCCCGCCGCAACTCGACGTACTCGCCGACGCTGGGACGGCGGCCGGCCTCCTTGTTGACCGCCTCCCGCCAGGTGCCGTCGAGGTGCCGGGCCACCGCGTCGGCGAAGCGCTGCCGCCACCGGGCCGGCATCCGGCGGCGCGGCTCCCGCCAGGCCAGCACCAGCAGCCGCCGCAGCGGACCGGTCAGGCCGCCGTGCCGGAGCCGGGGGCCGTCGTGCAGCAGTGCCAGCGTCCCGTCGCGCAGCGCCCGGATCTGCGCCGGATCGAGCCGGTTCGGCCCGTCGCACGCGTCGTCGACGAGGAAGAACCAGGTGAAGAGGGCGGTCAGCACCCGCAGGTCGGCTTCGCTGGCGTCCGGGTAGAGCCGCCCCGCGTACCGGGCGAAGCCGCCCCGGGCCAGCCGGTGCAGCGCGGCGTCGTCCAGCGGCAGCCCCAGCTCGGGCAGCAGACCGAGCAGCCACTGCTGGACCCGGTCCGCGTGCGGCGAAGACCGGGCCGGAATCGGGCATTCGGCGCGCAGCGCCCAGAGGACCTCGCCGGTCGTCACCGATGCCTCCCGCGCGATCTGCTCCCGGTGCGAATCGCCACCGGCAGCATGTCAGGTCGGCGGGACGAGCAGAGACCCGCCCGGACATCTCGGACGGCTCGCGTCGACCGGATCGCGGGGGTGCCCACCGGCGTGCGACGCCGACCAGGCAGGCTGAGGGTATGCGGGAACCATGGGTGGTCGGGGTCTCCGGAGCCTCCGGCACGCCGTACGCGGCGGCCGTCGTCGGCGGGCTCCTCGACGCGGGCGAGCCGGTGGACCTCATCGTGTCCCGGGCGGCACGGCTCACCGTGCTCGACGAGACCGGCCGGTCGTTCCGCGACGCGCACTGGGCCGAGGACCTCGCCGCCTGGCTCGGCCGGGACCTGACCGACGCGGACGTACGGCACTGGCCGGCGGGTGACCTGGCCGCCGGGCCCAGCAGCGGCTCCTACCGGGTACGCGGAATGGCGGTCGTGCCCGCGAGCACGGCGGCCTGCGCGGGCATCGCGATCGGGCTCTCCAAGGACCTGCTGCAACGCGCCGCCGAGGTCAACCTCAAGGAGCGCCGACCGGTGGTGGTGGTGCCCCGGGAGACGCCGGTGACCCGCAGTCACCTGGAGCATCTCCTCGCGTTGCACGACGCCGGGGCGGTGGTGCTGCCGGCCAGCCCCGGCTTCTACGGCGCGGGCGCGGCGGCCAGCGCGCAGCAACTGGTCGACTTCGTGGCCGGCAAGGTGCTGGACGCGCTCGGCGTGCCACACACCCTGTTCCGCCGCTGGTCCGGCCAGCTCGGCGCGGCCCGGGGCTGAGCCGTCGGCTCAGCCTGTTCGGCCGGGACGCCCGGCCGGTTGTCGCAGCGGGACGCGGGGCGGGGGGGTTGGGGGGGCGCCCGCGGGGGTGGGGCCCCCCGACGATAAAACACGGGGGGTGCGGACCCCCCCCCCGGGGGGGGGGCCGCCCCCCCCGGGGGGGGGTGGGGGCGGGGGGGGG
>NZ_JBFAPG010000162.1:0-11764 GCF_040675595.1 Micromonospora sp. NPDC049580 | reverse complement strand
CGAGCGTGTCCAGTTCGCTCAGCGCGGTGCGGCCGCTGCCCGCGATCGCCCGCAGCGCCGCCCCCGGGTCGGCGCTGAGCTGGCCCGCCTCGGCCTGGACCACCATCGCGGTGACGTGGTGGCCGACCACGTCATGCAGCTCGCGGGCCAGGTTGGTGCGCTGCTCGAGCCAGGCCGCCTGGCCGCGCAGGTCGTCCGCCTCCCGGGTGAGCGCGCGGCCGCGGGACCACGACCGCAACAGGATCGCCAGGACATAGCCGGCCGTCACGAAGACGAACGGCTGCTCGTACATTCCTCGCCCGGTGAGCAGCGCGGTGGTGAGGGCGCCGGCCGCGCCGAGCAGGCCAGCCAGCCACCCCAGCCACGGACGCCGGGCTGGGTCTTCGCAGCTGGAGAGGAACACGAGGCAGGCGGCCGCGAGGCCCAACTGCACCGACTCCCCGGTGCTCACGATCGCCACGAACCCGGCACAGGCCGCGAAGACCAGGGCGCGGTAGCGGGGCCGCAGCGCCGTGGCGCCGAGGCCGACCGGCACCACCAGCCACGCCCAGCCCGCCGGCACGGACAGGCCCCCCTCGGCGGTCGTGATCACGAGAGCGATGATCAACCCCGCCAAGGCGTACGCCAGCCCGCGCACCCGCTCGGGGTCACGCAACCATTCCCGGATGTCGGTCATCACCTCAACAGTCTCCGCGACCAGCTCGGAGACCGACCAGTACCTCGGTACCAGATCGGGCGGTACCCCGGTGCTGCCCCGGCGAGCGGATCGGCACCACGGCACGTTCCGCCGAGAGGCGCACCGCACGACGCTTCTGGGGTGACTCTCGTCGACTCCCGCGCCGCCAGCAGTGTCGGCCCTCTCCGCACGGTTCCCAACTACATCACCGCCGTCCGCACGGTCGCCGCGGTCACCGTCGGGATCGCCGCCCTCGTCGCGGGATCGGTGGCATTTATGGCGGTAGCGTATGGCATCTACTGGATCGGGGACATGCTCGACGGCTGGGCTGCCCGGCGGCTCGGACAGGAGACCCGGGCGGGGGCCGTCCTCGACATCGTCAGCGATCGCGCGTGCACCGCCGTACTCTGCGTGGGCCTGGTCTCCCTCGTGCCCGACGTCGCGGTCGTGGCCCTGGTGTTCCTGCTGTCGTTCCTGGTGCTGGACACCATGCTGTCGCTGGCGTTCCTGTGCTGGCCGGTGCTCAGCCCCAACTACTTCCACCTGGTCGACCGCCGGGTGTGGGCGTGGAACTGGTCTCCGGTGGCCAAGGCCGCCAACACCGCCGGGGTCGTCGGCGCCATCGCGTTCGGGCAGTACCGGCTCGCGCTGGCCGTCGCCGTCGCCGTCGTCGTGGTCAAGCTGTGGTCAGTCGCCGCGGTGGCCCGGCTGCTCGACCGGGACGGCCGCGCGTGAGCAGCCTCGCCGAGGCGGTCGCGGGGCTCGGTTACGGTCTCGCTTCGGCCCTCGTTCCGGTCGTCAACGCCGAGGCGTACGCGGTGGTCGCCGGGCACCGTGGCGGCCACGTTGTCGTCGCCGTGCTCGCCCTGGCGCTCGGGCAGACCGCCGGCAAGCTGCTCCTGTTCGAATCCGCGCGTCGCGGAACGGGGCGGCTGGCCCGCAGGCTCAGGAGACAGAGCCGGTCAGGTCGTACGGCGGCCCGAGCCGCCCGGTGGACCGGGCCGATCCGGCGTTGGCTCTCCCGCCGCCGCACCGCCCTTCCGACCGTGCTGGTCTCCGCGGCGGTCGGGGTCCCACCGCTGGCCGTGGTCAGCTTCGCCGCCGGCACCGCGGGCCTGCGCCACTGGGAGTTCGCCGTCGCCTGCCTTCTCGGGCGCGTGATCCGATTCGCCCTCCTCGTCCTGCCGGCGACGCTGGCCTGACCCCCGCCGTCGGGGGAGCGGCGACGAACACGACGGCTCACCCGTGCCCGCCGACACGCTCGCGACACTGCCGGTCGCTCATTCCCAGGGCGGGAGATGTCGGCCCACATATGCACGGGCCCGCGGGATCGGGTCTCGCCAGTACCGGTCGGGCATGCGGTGGTGGTGCTCGGCGCAGAATTCGGCGAGATCGGTGCTGATCGGGACGCGTTCGAGCGGGTGGCCCTCGAAGGCCGCGTTGACCGCCAGGACCTGCTGCTCCGGGTTCCAGCCCGAATGGTCGAACGCCCAGCCGCCCCAGACCGCGTACGTGTGGACGACCGGCAACTCGCCCGCCAGGCGCACCGCCGCCACCTCGATCGACCGGTCCGGGTACGTGTCTCGACAGACCCAGGCGAGGATGTGGCAGGCCCCGGCGGCGAAGAAGGCCTGGTCGGTCCGTTCCCACGCGACGCGCTGGTCTGATCGCTCGATCGCCGTCCGGCGAAAGGCTCCCGCTGCCTCCACCACGCGCACGCTAGTGGGTGACCCGCGGCCTCCGCTCACCCCGCCCAACGTCGTCCGCCGCGAGTCACTCGGCGAGGCGGATCGCCAGCGGACCACGCCGTCCCAGTGCCCACACGGTGAGTGCGAAGCAGCAGAGTCCCATTCCCGTGATCGTGACCGCTGTCCAGCCGCCCGCGGCCCAGAGCGTGGTCGCGGCGGCGGAGCCGATGGCGGCGCCGACGAAGTTGCCGGTCGCCAGTGCCGTGTTGAGCCGGCTGCGGGCCTCGTGGGAGAGGGCGAACAGTCGCGCCCGGTTGAGGAGGGCCTGCGTCTGGAGAGCGACATCGATCATGATGATCGCGATGATGAGCAGCGCGACGGACCGGCCGGCGAACGCCGCGACGACGAAGGCGCCGAGGGCCAGTGTCCACGCCACCCCGGTGGCCGGAAGCGACCAACCACGGTCGTGCAGACGACCGCCGCGCAGGCCGGAGAGGACACCGGCGAGGCCGGCCAGTCCGAACATCCCGATCACCGCTACCGGGTATCGGAACGGTGGGCCGCTGAGCAGGAACGTCAGCGCCGTCCAGAACAGCGAGAACGCGGCGAACCCGGTGGCGGCCAGGACCAGCGTCCAGCGGGCCGCCCGCTCGCGCAGGACCACCGCGCCGACCGAGGCGATGAGCTGCGGGTATGGCAGGCGGGTGCGCGGCGCCAGCGGTGGAATCGCGCGGTACAGCAGGACCGCGAGCAGGACGGCGACGACTGCGGCGAGGGCGAAGGTCGTACGCCAGCCGGCGGCACCGGCGACGAACCCGCTGATCGTACGGGAGGCGAGGATGCCGCTGAGGGTCCCGGATCCGACGACGCCGACGATCCGACCGCGGTGGGCGTCGCCGGCCAGGTCCCCGGCCAGCGGCGTGAGGACCTGCCCGGAAATCGTCGTGACGCCGAGGACGGTCAGTGCGAGCAGGAGCACACCGAACGACGGTGCCAGCGCGCACAGCAGCAACGCTGCGGCCGAGGCCACCAGCAGCACCGGGACGAACCGGCGGCGGTTCAGGACGTCGCCGAGTGGCACGAGCAGCAGTACGCCGACGGCGTACCCGGTCTGCGTCGCGGTGACGAGCCAGCCGGCCGTCGCGGTGGCGGCGCGGAGGTCGCCGGCGATGAAGCTGAGCAGCGGCTGCGTCCAGTACAGGTTGGCGATCGCCGCTCCCGCTGCCAACGCGAGCAGGAACGTCAGCCGGCGACTCATCTCGGGCGGCGGTGCCGTGCCGGACGCTGCCACCCCGCCACGCTAGTGGATTACGGCTTGCGGCGGAGTTCGCGCAGCACGCCGTGACGGCGCACGGCCCACGCGAGACGCCGGACGCTCGGGTGCCACACGAACAGCACTGCCGCCCGACGGATCAGGCCGAACCGGTTGTCGCTGACCTGGTTCTCCATCGCCTGCCAGATCAGCTCGCGCACCTTGGCGCTGTCCAGCGCGGCCCGTACCTCACGTCGTACCGCAGGGTCCTCGGCCGCCGAGGCGATGGCGGCGGCCAGGCCCGGTCGGGCCGCAAGCGGCTCCACCGCCGCGGCGACGAGCGGCCGGCGTACCTCGTCCTGCTCCAACAGCAGCAGCACGGCCTCCCGGATCTCGACCGTCTCCAGGCCGGAGCGCAGCAGGCCCAGCAGGCTGCGCTCGACCTCGCCGTCGTGATCCGGGACGGACAGCGTGGCCAGCAGCACGGACACCTCGTCGAGATCGATGAGGTGCCGCACCCCGCTGCGGAACTCCGGCAGCTCCCATGCGACCTGGAGAGCCCTGACGAGATCGCGGTTCATGCGCCATCCGCTACCCGCAAGCGACCGCCGGCGAAACTCCGGCGGCCGACCCGGCGGTGCCCGGGGCGGTTGGGGAACTATCGTTCTGGGGTGCACATCCGTTTCGACGTCCCCGCTGATCCCGACTACCCGGGTCGCGTGGCGGCCACGCTCGGCGGTGTTCGGCTGCGCAGGTACAGCTACGTCGGCGCGGTGCTGGCGGTGGTGGGGGTGATCGGTCTGGTCGTCTCGCGGGGGTTCGCGTCCGGCGAGCGGACGGCACCGCTGTGGGTGGCGATGCTCGTGGGCGGCGTGCTGTCGATGCTGTACCTGCCGTGGGTGCGGTGGCGCGCGCGTCGCCGCTCCGGTCGCTACGCGGTCGAGGGCGGCTACGACATCACCGATGACAACATCATGATGCGCAGCGGCTCGGAGTCCGGCGGTATCGCGTGGGACGGCGTCGCCCAGGTGCAGGACACCCCGGATTTCTGGATCGTGTACGTCGGCCGGATGCCGGCGACCGTGATCCCACGGTGGTTGATGTCCGCCGAGGACGCCGAGACGTTGCGAGCCTTCATGGCCAACCGCGGGCTGCTCCGGTAAGGGTGAATGTGGCACCCTTTTCGAGCGGCGAGACCGCCCCGATCAGCACGGTCGGTCCGGGTGAGGTGTACGAGGTGTCGTTCGGCCTGACCCGCCGTGACCTCTTGTTGGCGCCCGTCAGCGTGGTCCTCGTCGCCGTGGGCGTCCTGATGTTCCGCGACGAGCCGTTCGCCGGCATCCTCGCCGCGATGCTCGGCGGCGCGTACCTGCTGCTGCGGCTCATCGCCGTGCTGGGCCGCCGTGTCGCCCTTCGCGTCGACGCGGCCGGGGTCACCCTCGGCCAGGTGCCGCCCTGGCCGTCGTCGCACACCGCTGTGGTGCCGTGGTCCGACATCGAGTCCGTGGTGCTGTGGACGCAGCAGAGCGGTGTGGTCACGACTCCGTACGTCGGCCTACGGAGGCGTCGCGGTCTGCCGCCGCTGCCCGGCTCGGCTCGCTCGCGCGGCCTGCGGTGGTTGGTTCAGACAGCGGTCCCGCACGTGCCGCCGGCCGTTCTGGCCGACAGTCGGCCGGCGACCTTCTGGCGGCTGCACCGCCCCAGTCTCGAGGTGGCGGTCCGCCACTTCGCACCCGCGGTGGACATCGTCGACCTGGGCTGACCTGATCGAGCGGAGAAGCGTGGGGATCGCCTTCCACGTGGTGTCAACCCTGTCGGGGCGCCCGGCAGCATAACGCGCGGGCGGCGTGATCCCACTCGGAAGCGTGACGCTTGATTCGATAGGAATCTGTCAATAGATTGAGGGCGGGCGCCGCCGAGGTCCGGGCAACCGGGCCGTCGGCGACTGACAGGTCCACCCCGAGCCGGGCACGTCGGTCGTACGCATCGACCAGTCGCTGTGGCGCATCGCCGCGCCGCACCCGGCGCGTTGTCGCGCCGCGTCCGCTCCGGACGCGCGCTGCCGCGCCGATTTCCCCAGCTCGATGGCAGAAGGACTTTTCATGACGATTCTCCGCGCCCGCCCCGCCCCGACCCTGGCGGTCGTCGCCGCGCTGGCCGCCGCCGTGACCGCGACCGGAACGGCCCTGCTCGTCGTCCCCGCCGCGGCCGCCCAGGGTTGCCGGGTCGACTACACGCCCAACCAGTGGCCCGGCGGATTCACCGCCACCATCAAGGTCACCCCCGGCGACAGCGCCGTCTCCAGTTGGACCGTCACCTGGAGGTACGCCGGGGACGAGCGCGTCACGAACGGCTGGAACGCCACGGTCAGCCAGTCCGGATCGACGGTGACCGCGCGCAACATGTCGTACAACGGCAGCATCCCGGCCGGCGGTTCCGCCGAGTTCGGCGTGCAGGGCACGTACGGCACCAGTGGCGGCACGCCGACCGGGTTCAGCCTGAACGGCGTGCCGTGCAACGGCACCGGCCCGACCCCGACGACCGGCGTGCCGACCACCCCTCCGCCGACCACCCCTCCGCCGACCACCCCTCCGCCGACGACGCCCCCGCCGACCACCCCGCCCCCGACGACGCCTCCGCCCACGACGCCTCCGCCCACCACCCCGCCGCCGGCCGGGTGCGCCGGTGCGGTGCTCTGCGACGGCTTCGAGAACCAGACCGGCGCGACGCCGTCGGGCGACTGGACCGTGGTGAACCCGGACTGTTCGGGCGCCGGCACGGCCACCATCGACACGGCCACCACGCACAGCGGCAGCCGGGCCGTCCGGATCAACGGCGCAGCCGGGTACTGCAACCACGTCTTCATCAGGTCCACCAAGAATCTCAGCAGCGTGGGCAGCGTGCGGTACGGCCGGATCTGGGTACGGCACACCACCGCCCAGCCCACCGACCACACCACGATGATGGCGATGGCCGACGCCGCCGACGGCAACCGGGACCTGCGGATGGGCGGCCAGAACGGCGCCCTGCAGTGGAACCGCGCCTCCGACGACGCGACCCTGCCCGAGCAGAGCCCGGCCGGGGTGGCGCAGAGCGTCCCGCTTCCCACCAACCGGTGGGCCTGCCTGGAGTTCATGGTGGACGGCTCGGCCGGGCAGCTGCGTACCTGGCTGGACGGCACGGCCATCGCGGGGCTGACCGCGGACGGAGTACCGACGCACGACATCGACGGTCAGTGGTACAACCGCACCTGGCGTCCGCAGCTCACCGACCTGAAGCTCGGCTGGGAGAGCTACGGCAACGGAGCCGACACCCTCTGGTACGACGACGTCGCGGTCGGGTCCAGCCGGATCGGCTGCTGACCCTGCGAGGTCCGGTAGCTCTGGTCAAGGGTGTGGCCCGCTCGACGTGTCACACCCTTGGCCAGCTCCGACTGCTGCGCCGGTGCTGATCCCGACCGCCCGGCGGATCGGGCCGTCCCACCGGCCGAGGGCGCTGTCACAGCGCACCGATAGCCTGCTGCCATGGCGAGCGCCGAACTGGAAGAGTTGATCGTCGCGGACGCCGACGCGCTGCGCGCATGGTTGTCGGAGAACCACGCCACGTCGCCCGGCGTCTGGCTCGCCCTGACCAGGAAGGGCGGCACGGTCACCACGCTGACCTGGCAGCACGCGGTCGACGAGGCGCTGTGTTTCGGCTGGATCGACGGGCAGGCCCGCAAACGGGACGAGCAGACCTCCTGGATCCGGTTCACCCCTCGCCGACCCCGTAGTGTCTGGTCCCAACGCAACGTCGAACACGTCGCCCGGCTGGAGGCGCAGGGACGGATGATGCCCACCGGCCGCGCCGCGGTGGAGGCCGCGAAGGCCGACGGGCGGTGGGCTGCCGCGTACGCCCCGGCGTCGGAAGCCGAGGTGCCGGCCGACCTGCTCGCCGCCATCGCCGCCGAACCCGCCGCCCAGGCCATGTTCGACGTGCTCACCAAGACCAACCGGTTCGCGCTCGTCTACCGCCTCAACGCCGTCAAACGGGCGGAGACCCGCGAGCGGAAGATCGCCGAGTTCGTCGCCATGCTGGCCCGCCACGAGACCATCTCTCCGCAGAAGGCCAGGCCGCCGAGCGCGCCATCCTCGTGATCACGGCGCTCCGCCGGCCCTGACCCGGCGCGTCGTACCTGCCACCGGTCGGCCTCGGGACCGGGCCCGACGGCTACCGGAACCGTCAACTGGCTGTCCACGGCCCCGGGGGCGGCGAAAGGGCCTTCAGTCGGCGCCGTCCACGCGGGCGGCGATGTCGCGCAGGGCGGCGATGTGGGCGCTCAGAGCCGCCCGACCGGCCATGGAGAGGTTGATCCAGGTCCGCGGGCGCTTGCCCACGTAGCCCTTGCGGACCTCGACGTACCCGCCGTCGCTCAACGTCGAGATCCGCTTCGACAGGGCGGAGTCGCTGAGCTCCACGGCGTCGCGGACGAACGCGAACTCGGGCGGTGGCGCGTGGCCTGGCCGTCACGTCGCTGCGGGAGGTCGCAGTCGGGCGGGAGACGACCGAGCCGGAGGTCGACGCCGTCCACCCTGCGGTCAAGCAGCTCGAAACCGTGACCCGCTGGCGGCGCCCCGCAGCTCAGGCGGAGGAGCGCAGGCGCGAACCCGAGGCGTCGACGGTCTGCCGCGTGCCGTGCACGGTGACGCCGGTCAGCCGGATGCTTCCCAACGCCTCGGGGATGCGCGGATCGGTGGCGAGATGGCCGTTGCTGACGTCGAGCCCGAGCATCGACCGCAGAAGCAGCAGAGGGGCGCCGCTGGCCCAGGCCTGGGGATTGCAAGCGGTGGGGTAGGGCACGGGCCGTCGTCCGAACGATCGGTCGTACCCGGAGAACGCCTCGGGCAGGCGGTAGTCGAAGTGGGCCGCCGCATCGAGCATCGCCATCGCGATGCGGTTGGCCGCATCCCGGTGGCCGTACCGGGCGAGCCCGGCGGCGATGATCGAATTGTCGTGCGGCCACACGGTGCCGAGGTGGTAGCCGATGGGGTTGTACCCCACGTCCTCGGTGGACAGGGTCCGGACACCCCACCCGGAGAACATCGCGTCGGACATCAACTGCCGAGTCACCGCGGCGGCACGATCGGGCGGGACGATTCCGCTCCACAACAGGTGGCCCATGTTCGAGGTCATCGAATCGATGGGCCGCTTGTCGGCGTCGAGGCCGATCGCGTAGTAGCCGCCGCGCGTCGGCAGCCAGTAGTCGCGGTTGAACCGCTCGCGCAGATCGGCGGCCTCGCCACGCAGGCGTCGCGCCAACGGAGGGTCGGCCCACGGTCCGTCGGCGAGTTCCGCGGCGCGGAGCTTGGCGTCGTAGGTGTAGCCCTGGAGCTCGCAGGTGGCGACCGGCAGGTCGGGGAGCCTGCTGTCGACGAACTGCACACCGTCCGGTGAGTCGCGCCAACACTGGTTGCGCATCCCGTCCGGGGAACGCGTGGCGTACTCGACGTAACCGTCGCCGTCGCGGTCTCCGAATACGTCGATCCACCGCAGAGCGGCGTCGGCGTTGGGCCGCAACTGCCGCACCAACGCGTCGTCGCCCGTCCACCGCCAGTACTCGGAGAGCAGGATGAGCCACAGCTGGGTGGTGTCGGCCGAGCCGAAGCAGGGGCCGTACGGCGCGATGCCGAGCTGCGTCAGCTCCCCGGATCGGAACTCGTGCAGGATCTTCCCGGGCTCCTGGTCGCTGAAGTCGTCGACGGCGTTGCCCTGGTGCGCGGCGAGCGTCACCAGCGCACCCGCGCGACGTCCGGTCCACAGGTGATGCTCTGGTAGGCGGTGACCAGCGTGTCCCGCCCGAAAATGGTCAGGAACCAGGGCATTCCGGCGGCCAGCAGGACGACCTGTTCGCCGTTGATCTCCTTGACGATGCGCATCGACAGCAGGTCGACGGCGGACTTGTGATAGACGTTGCGCAACAGCTCCGAATCCGCGCTGAGGTCCGGCTTGTTGGCCGCCCACCGCGACGCCATGTCGTCGGCGCCGGGGTCGTGTGCCTCACCGAAGGTGCGGCTGGGCGGCCGTGCCGATGGAGTCCGAGCCCAATTGCGGGGGCATGTCGCGATTCGCGCCGCCGTGAGCCTGTTCCTGCTGTTGCGTCGGCCGAGAATTCATGGCACCCGCACCTCCCCCGTTGGCAGGGGCGGCTCCGCCGTGCCCGTTCGCAGTCTAGGACTCGAAAAGATGACCTCGCTGCGATGTCGAAGGGCACTGCCGGCGGCGACACGGACGACCGATCGTGCCGGTGGGCGGGACACCGCGCGCCGGCACGGTGGGCGGCTCACGCCGGCGTGACGCCTGCCCTGCTCCGGCCCACGGTGGTGAGGTGCGCGGGTCGGGCTGGTCCGTCCGCTGTGGCCGGTTCCGTGGCACTCGGCCGGTTGAGCATGTTATCGATAACATGCTATCTTTCGGCGCGGGAGCGAAGGGCACGCTCCCAGTCACCTCAGTCAATCGGCACAGGCAACGCAGAGGGCTCGCCCCTCCCGCCGCCTCGCCGGTCGGTGACCAGTCCGGGCCGCTCCGCCACTGCCAGGCGACCGCAGGCGGTCGTCGGACGACCCTGGTCCGGCTGCATTCCCCCTTGCCCCGTCACGGACAACCCCGGCAGCGACGGTACGGCCCGTACGCACCCGTGTGCGCCATGCCGGCCTCAGGAGCATGCCGGCCCGCACACCGGTGCGAACCGACTCGTTGACGGCGAGGTGCATGTCCTACGGACGATCAACGGCAAGGAGTCGAGCAATGGTCAAACGGAGACAACTCTTCTCGTTCATCGCGGCCGCGGTGGTTCTCGTCGCGGCGACCGGTGGTGCGCTGCGCGGCGGATTCGGCGCCGAGGCGTTGGCTGCCACCAACGGCACCCTCGCGGCGACCGCGGGGTGCGGCAAGGCGCCCACTCTCACCAGCGGGACGCGCACGATTTCCAGCAGCGGCCAGAATCGCAGCTACATCCTCCAGATCCCGGGCAGTTATGACCGGAACCGTCCGTACCGACTGGTCTTCGGCTTCCACTGGCTGAACGGCTCGGCCAACAACGTCGCCTCGGCCGGCTACTACGGGCTGGCGCCGTTGTCGAACAACAGCACGATCTTCGTCGCGCCCCAGGGTATCGACGCCGGTTGGGCCAACACGAACGGTCGGGACCTGACCCTGTTCGACGACATCTCCCGGCAGGTCGAGAACGACCTCTGCGTCGACACGACCCAGCGTTTCGCCCTGGGCTGGAGCTACGGCGGGGCCATGAGCTACGCGGTGGCCTGCGCCCGCCCGACCGTCATCCGGGCGGTCACCGTGCTCTCCGGCGCCAACCTCAGCGGCTGTAACGGCGGTACCCAGCCGGTCGCGTACTTCGGCATCCACGGCATCTACGACAGCGTGCTGAACATCTCCCAGGGCCGGGCGCTGCGCGACACGTTCGTCAGGAACAACGGCTGCACCGCACAGAGCCCGCGCGAGCCCAGCCGAGGCAGCCTCACCCACATCACCACCACCTACTCCGGCTGCCGCGCGGGTTACCCCGTGCAGTGGGCCGCGTTCGACGGCGACCACACCCCGAGCCCGGTCGACGGGTCGTCCAGCCCCAACGACTCCAGGACCTGGACCTCGGCGGAGATCTGGCGATTCTTCACCCAGTTCCAGTCCACCACGCCGCCCACGACCGCCCCGCCGACCACGGCCCCGCCCACCACGCCGCCTCCGACCACGCCCCCGCCGACGACGCCCCCGCCCACCACGCCGCCTCCGACGACGCCGCCGCCGACCGGGGAGCCGGGCAGCTGCGCCGCCACCTACCGGGCGGTCAACAGCTGGCCGGGCGGCTTCCAGGGTGAGGTCACCGTCGCCAACAACACCGCCACCTCGATCAGCGGCTGGACCGTACGCCTGACCCTGGCCAGCGGCCAGGCCATCAGCAGCCTCTGGAACGGCACCAACACGGGCACCACCGGCAACGTCACCGTCCGCAACGCCGCGTACAACGGCACCCTGGCGCCGAACGCCTCGACCACCTTCGGGTTCACCGCCACCGGCAACGGCGACACCCCGCCCAGCAACGTCACCTGCACGAGCCCCTGACCGTCCGAGCCCGGGGTCCGGAGCCACCAGCTC
>NZ_JBFAPG010000161.1:0-11812 GCF_040675595.1 Micromonospora sp. NPDC049580 | reverse complement strand
GGTCGCCGGCCCACGACGCGGTGGCGTCGGGAGCGGCGCCGACGTCCGAGCCGGACGATCGTCGCGCCGACCAGGCCACGGTGAGCGCGCTGAGCGATGCGACGGCGGCCAGCGCGGCGAGGTACGCCTCGTGGTGTACGGGCGGCACGATGCGCAGCAGCGTGAGCACGCCGAGGGTGAGCGCGGCGGCCAACCACACCCGCCCGGTGGCCCGGACCGTGGTCGAGCGGGGCAGTACGGCCAGCAGCAGGGCGGGCGTGCCCACCAGCACGACGGTGACCAGGCCGAGCACCGGCCAGAGCCAACCCAGCCGGTCCCGTCCGAAGCCGAGCAGCACCTGATCGGTGAGCCAGCCACCGGTCTGGGTGGCCACCGTGACCGCGACGATCCAGCAGCCGACGAACACGGCCGCGACCACCGGCCACGGGGAGCTGCGGTGGCCGAGCCCGGGATGCGCAGGTTGACCATGCATCCGGAAACCCTACGACCAGCCCGAGCAGTCTCGAATCGAAGAACCGCGCAGATCTTGGACAGTTTCCGTCAGCCGCTGACGGAAACTGTCCAAGGTCTGCGGGCGGTCGACGTGAGTCGGAGGCGAGGCGGGGCGGGCCGCGAATGTTGACACGCTTCCGCGGCGGTTACGGTGGATGGGTGCGTGACCCCAACATCTCCCGATCCGTCGCCGGTCAGCTCTCGCCGGTCCGCCGTACGGCCGACCTGCGCCGACTCCGCGCCGAGCGCTTCGACGTGCTGGTCATCGGGGGCGGGGTGACCGGTGCCGGCGCCGCCCTGGACGCGGCGTCCCGAGGCCTGAAGGTGGCCCTGGTCGAGGCGCGCGATTTCGCCTCGGGCACGTCGAGCCGATCCAGCAAGCTCATCCACGGTGGGCTGCGCTACCTGGAGCAGTTGGAGTTCCACCTGGTCCACGAGGCGCTGACCGAGCGGGGCCTGCTGGCGACCCGGCTCGCGCCGCACCTGGTCCGCCCGGTGCCGTTCCTGGTGCCGCTGCCGGCCGGCCGGGGCCTGCGGGACCTGCCCGCCCGGATCTTCCGCCGCTCGTACTACGGCGCGGGCGTGGCCACGTACGACGCCTTCGCCGGTCTCTTCGGCGGTGGTCGGGGCATGCCGCTGCACCGGCACCTGACCCGGGAGGGGGCCCGGCGGATCTTCCCGAGCCTGCGGGCCGACGCGCTGGCCGGGGCGATCCGCTACTACGACGGGCAGGTCGACGACGCCCGGCTGGTCGTCACCCTGGCCCGCACCGCGGCGAGCCTCGGCGCCACCGTGGTCAGCAGCACCCGTGCCGTCGGGCTGATCCGGCAGGCGCGGGAGGTCACCGGCGTACGGGTCCGTGACCTGGAGGCGCCGGCCGGGTCCCCGGACGCCGAGTTCGAGGTGCAGGCCCGCACGGTCATCGCCGCCACCGGTGTGTGGAGCGACGACATGTCCCGGATGCTCAACGACGTGGGCCTGCGGCCCGGCGTCCGGGTGCGCGCCTCGAAGGGGGTGCACCTGGTGGTGCCCCGCTCGGCGATCACCGGCGAGACGGGGCTCATCCTGCGGACGGCACGGTCGGTGCTCTTCGTCATCCCGTGGGGCGGGCACTGGATCATCGGCACCACGGACACCGACTGGCGCCTGGACAGATCCCACCCGGCGGCCTCGGCCAGCGACATCGACTATCTGTTGGAGCAGGTCAACACCGTGCTGGACCGGCCGTTGACCACCGCCGACATCGAGGGCGTCTACGCCGGGCTGCGGCCGTTGCTGGCCGGTGAGGCCGACTCCACGTCGAAGCTCTCCCGCGAGCACGCCGTGTTCGAGCCGATGCTCGGGCTGCTGCTGGTCGCCGGCGGCAAGTACACGACGTACCGGGTGATGGCGTCCGACGTGGTCGACCGGGCCGTACGCCGGTTGGGTGGCGCCCGCGCGTCGCGTACCGCCGACCTGCCGCTGCTCGGCGCGGACGGCTACCCGGCGATGTGGCGCGACCGGGCCGACCTGGCCCGCCGGCACGGCGTGCCGGTGGGCGTGGTGGAGCACCTGCTGGAGCGGTACGGCACCCTCACGCTCGACCTGCTGGCGCTGATCGACGTCGATCCGCTGCTGGCGTCCCCGCTGGCCGGTGCTCCCGAATACCTGGCGGCGGAGGTCGCCTACGCGGCGCGGGCCGAGGGCGCGCTGCACCTGGAGGACGTGCTGACCCGACGGACCCGGATCTCCTTCGAGACCAGCCACCGTGGCCTGGAGTCGGCCGAGCACACCGCCGAGCTGATGGGTGCGGTGCTCGGGTGGGACGCGGCGAGGAGCGCCCGCGAGGTCGAGCACTACCGCGCGCGGGTGGAGGCGGAGCGGCAGTCCCAACTGATGCCGGACGACGCCGGGGCGGACGCGGCCAGACTCGGCGTACCGGACGTACGGGGTTACGCGGCGGATCGGGGTGACGACGACCAGGCGGAGCTGCGCCCCACGCCACGAGGACCGAAAAGTGACGTTACCGGGTGGTAACTATCGATACCGGCCCGGATGGTGGTTTCGAACGCTACCTACGGTGGGGTAGGTTTCCGCGCGTGCTGTACCGCGCGCGCCCCCGTCTCCTCACCCCGCTGCTTGCCCTGGTGCTCGCCGTCGCCCTGGCCGGGTGTTCGCTCTTCGGCCGCGATGACGCCGAGACGCCGGTCGCCCAACCGCCGGCCGGCTCGGCGGCCGGTGTGCCGGCACCCGAGATCCCGACGACGGTCGCCGCGGGCCAGGTCAGCCTGATCCAACGGCTCGGCGCCGACGCCCCGCTGCGCACGTTGAGCGTCGAGCGGGACGGCTCGTGGCAGTGCCTCGACTGTGCCGGCGACGGAGTCACCTCCCGGGGCAGGCTGGCCGCGGAGCAGACCGAACGCCTTCAGGTGCTGCTCGCCGACCCCCGGCTCGCCGAGGAGACCGACCAGGTCCGGCGGTACCGGACCACCTGTATCGACGCGCTGACGTCCAGCCTGCTCACCTCGTCCGGGCTGATCACCTCGCAGGACTGCCCGGGTGAGGAACGCCCGGCGGTGGCGGGGGAGGTCCTGTTGCTGCTCACCCAGGCGACGCCCGCCGAAGTCAAGGGCTGAAGCAGCCCCTCAGAGCACCTTGCCCGGGTTGAGCAGGCCGGCCGGGTCCAGTGCCGCCTTGATGGCCTGGTGCACCCGGACGCCGACCGGGCCGATCTCGGCCGCCAGCCAGTCCCGCTTGAGCAGCCCCACCCCGTGCTCGCCGGTGCAGGTGCCGCCCAGGTCGAGACCGAGCCGCATGATCTCGTCGAACGCCCGCCGGCCCCGCTCAACGCTCGCCGGGTCGGCGCGGTCGACGACGATGTTCGGGTGCATGTTGCCGTCCCCGGCGTGCCCCACCACACCGATCGGCACGTCGCAGTCCGCCGCGATCCGGGCCACCCCGTCCAGCAGCGCGGCGAGCGCGCCCCGCGGCACCGCCACGTCGTCGATCACCAGGCCACCGCTGCCACCGGGGTGGGTGTCGGCGGCGAACTTCTCCATCGCCGGGTGGGCGAGGCGGCGAGCCTGCAACAACGCCGCCGCCTCCACCGCGTCGGTGGCCGCGTAGACCTCCTCGGCGCCGGCCGCTTCGCACACCTGCGCCAGGGCCGCCAGGTCGTCGCCCGCCCGGCTGCCGGTGTCGGCGGCGGCCAGCAACAGGGCCTGCGCGTCGGTCCGCAGCCCCATCGGCTGGTACGCCTCGATCGCCCGCAGGTGGGTCTGATCCAGCAGTTCCAGCATGCTGGGCGTGAGGCCCCGCGCGGCGATCTGGGCCACCGCCGTGCCGGCCGCCGCCGTGGAGCCGAAGACCGCCACCAGGGTCAGCGAGTCGGCCGGGGCCGGCCGCAGCGCCACGGTCACCTCGGTGATCACCCCGAGGGTGCCCTCCGAGCCGACGAAGAGCCGCGTCAGGTCGTAGCCGGCCACCCCCTTGGCGGTACGCCGCCCGGTGCGCAGCACCTCGCCGGAGGCGAGCACCACCTCCAGGCCGAGCACGTACTCGGTGGTCACGCCGTACTTCACGCAGCACATGCCGCCGGCGTTGGTGGCCACGTTGCCGCCGATCGTGGACGACTCCCAGGAGCCGGGGTCCGGCGGGTACCAGAGACCCTGCTTGGCGACCGCCGCGGCGAGCGCGGCGTTGACCACGCCGGGCTGGACCACCGCGATACGGCCCACCGGGTCGATCTCCCGGATCTCGTCCATCGCGACGGTGCTGATCACCACCGCACCGTCCACCGCGTTCGCCGCGCCGGCCAGCCCGGTCCGCGCGCCCTGCGGCACCACCGGTACGCCGTGCCGGGCCGCCGCCCGAATCACCGCCACCACCTGCTCGGTGCTGCGCGGGCGGGTCACCACGAGGGGGACGCCGGCGGCGCAGAGGTCGGCCTCGTCGCGCTGGTGCAGGCGTAGCAGGTCCGGGTCGGTGAGCACGGCGTTCTCGCCCAGAGCGGCGCGCAGGTCGTCGAGAAGTCCGGTGGGGGCCATGCCGCCGAGGCTAGGTCGCCGACCACCGATCATCAACGCGGGCTAGCTTGGGCACCATGCTCTACCTGGACCGGCCGGCCTGGCCGTGGCGCGGTCGACTCTGGTCGCACCTGATCAGCGACGTCTCCTACGCCGAGTTGCACGCCTTCGCCGAGGCGCTGGGCGCACCCCGGCGCGGCTTCGACCGGGACCACTACGACATCCCGGCCGACCGGTTCGCGGCGGCGGTGTGGCTCGGGGCCCGGGTGGTGCCGAGCCGGGAACTCGTCCGGTTGCTGCGCGACGCCGGACTGCGTCGCCCGAAACACCTGGTCACGCCGGGATCGTCGGCGGCCCGGTGAGTGCGGCCAGCTCACGGCGCAGGTTGTCGTGGGCCGGCCGCTCCCACCGGTCGGCGAGCGGCGGCAGCCGGAACAGCGCGGGCAGCGCCAGCAGCCCGGTGAGCACGGTGGCCCGTCCAGCTCGGAAGGCCGACTCGGGCACGTGCGCGTACTCCCGCCTGATCGCCGCCGCGTAGCGGTCGTAGGCGGCCGGCGGCCCGGCCAGCACGGCGAGGTCCGCGTCGCAGAGCAGGGCGCCGTTCCGGTCGCGGGGCGCCACGGCGTGCCCGGCGGTGAGCAGGACCAGCCGGCGCACCTCGGCCACCGCGGGCGCCGGCACTCCGAGCCCGGTGAGCAGGTTCCCGGCCAGCGCGGCGCTGTCCCGTTCGTTGGTGTCGCCCGGGGCCCGCGGGTCGTAGACCGCGTCGTGGCACCAGGCGGCCAACCGGACCAGGTCGGGCCGGTCAGCCAGCGCGGCGTGCCGGTCCACCACATCGAGGACGACGCTCAGGTGCGCCACCGTGTGGTAGTGCCGGTGCGGCTCCCGCCACCGGGCGAGCAGCTCCTCCCCGGCCCGGGTGGAGCGCTCGTCGGGTCCCGCCCCGGCGTCGCGGGCCGCCGCCCGCCACCGGTCCAGCAGATCGGCCACCGCCCGAGTCTGCCGCATCCGTGCGCCGCACGCGGGCGGGAGGATTCAGGGGGCCCGCCACGGGTAGTCGCGCCCATGGCGGTGGCCCGGGACAGAAGACCTCCGATGGTGCGGCGTACCCCGCTGCGTGAGGGCCTGGTGGACGTCGACGGGGCGCGCATCGCCGAGGCCACCGAGCAACTGCGGCACCGCGGCCGGGCCACCCTGCACGACCGGCTGCACCGGGTGCGGATGGCGGGTGGGCTGGCCGTCCAAGCCGGGTTGGCGGCCGGTCTGGCGTACCTCATCTCGCACAAGGTGCTCGGCAATCCGCAACCGGTCTTCGCGCCGATCTCCGCGGTCGGCACGCTTGCCGCGTCGGTCGGGCAACGGTTCCGCCGGACCGTCGAGCTGATCGTCGGGGTGGGCGTCGGGGTGTTCGTCGGCGACCTCCTGATCTACTTCCTCGGCACCGGCGCGTGGCAGCTCGGCCTGGTGGTCACGGTGGCGATCCTGCTCACCATCTTCGCCGGGGCGAGCGTGGCCATCGTCATCCAGGCGGCGGCCACGGCGGTGCTGATCGTGACGTTGAGCCCGTCCACCCAGAACCTGGAGATCCCGCGCTTCGTCGACGCGTTTCTCGGCGGCGGCATCGCGTTGCTGGTGACGGCGGTCCTGTTGCCGCTGAACCCGCTCCGGGTGATCAACCGGGCGGCCCGCCCGGCGCTGGACCTGCTCGCCGCCCAGCTCGACGCCACCGCCGACGGGCTGCGCGACCGGGACCGGGCCGGCATCCAGCGGGCGCTGGAGCGGCTGCGCAACAACAAGGACGAGCTGGCCACCCTGGGCGAGGCGATCGAGGGCGCGAAGGAGACGGCCACCCTGTCGCCGGCCCGCTGGCACCGCCGCGGCGAGCTGATCCACTACGCGGAGGCGGCCGACCCGATCGACCGCGCGATGCGCAACAGCGGCACGCTGATCCGCCGGTCCGTCACCCTGATCGAGGACGACGAGCCGGTGCCGGACCCGATGCCGGACGCGATCCGCCACCTCGCCGAGTCGGTCCGGCTGCTCAAGCACGAGTTCGCGGCGGGCGAGGAGCCGCAGAAGGCACGGGAGCGCTCGCTGCGGGCCGTCAGCGAGGCCGGCCGGGCGTACGGGGCGGGAGTCGGCTTCTCCGGCAGTGTCGTGATCGCCCAGATCCGGACCACGGCGAGTGACCTGCTGGTGGCCTCCGGTGTCGAGCAGGAGGAGGCGAACCGGTGGATCCGGACGGCCTTCGGGGAGCAGGAACGGCCGGTCGGCGAACCGGCCGAGCCGGGCGAGGCGCCGAAGCCACCCACCGCCCCGCCCGTCGGCTGAGCGCGAGCAGCAGGCGCACGGTCCGGGCCTCGGCCACCTCTGCGGAGTCCCAGCCGGCGACCACGAACGAGACGATGCCGACCCGGGGCGCGTCGGGGCCGAACGTGCGCAACTCCACCACGTGCGGCAGGGCGGCGAGGCCGGCGCGCAGCCGGGCCAGCAGCGCCTGCTCACGGGCGGCCAGCGCGACCCGGTCGGCGTCGGCCAGCGCCGCGCACACCGCCGCCAGCGCCACCGCGCCCAGCAGATTCGGAGTGCCGCCCTCGTGTCGGGCCGGGCCGTTCGCCCAGGTCACATCGTGGGTCGCTGGCCCGACGTGGCTGGTGGCACCGCCACCGGCCAGGTACGGCGCGGCGGCGTCCAGCCAGTCCGCCCGGCCGATGAGCACACCCGCGCCGAACGGGGCGTACAGCTTGTGGCCGGAGACGGCCAGGTAGTCCACGTCGAGCGTGTGCAGGTCGACCGGGGCGTGCGGCGCGAGCTGTGCGGCGTCGAGGACGATCCGGGCGTTGTGCCGGTGGGCCACCCGGGCCAGCTCGGCGACCGGCCACAGCTCCCCGGTCACGTTGCTCGCCCCGGTCACGGCGACCAGCACCGGCAGCGCGGGGTTGCTGTCGCGGCGCAGCTCGGTGAGGGCGGCGGCGAGAGCGCGTACCGCCCCGGCCGGGTCGGCGGGTACCGACAGGCGCACCGAGCCGCGGGGCCAGGGCAGCAGGTTGGCGTGGTGCTCGCCCGCGAAGGTGACGACTGTCGTGCCGACGGGCAGCGCCCGGGCCAGCAGGTTGAGAGCGTCTGTGGTGTTCCGAGTGAAGATCACGTGGTCGTCGGCGCGGGCGCCGAAAAAGTCGCCGACCGTCTGCCGGGCCCGCTCGTAGGCCAGGGTGCAGCGCCGCGACAGCGCTCCCGCGCCGCGGTGCACGCTGGCGTACCAGGGAAGCAGTTCGGTCACCGCGTCGGCCGCGGCCCGCGCGCACGGCGCGGTGGCCGCGTAGTCGAGGTTGATCTCGCCGGGTACGCCGAGCACGTCGAGCGGCGCCAACGGGCTGGGCGCGACGGTGGGCAGGGCGGGCAGCGAGGGTACGAGGGTGACGGACACGCCGGAACCTCCGGGGTCAGGGACCCCGGGTGCGGTGTCGGGACGGGGTCCGCGCTTGCCCAGCACGCCGATCGGGCTGGGCCCGGTCATCACCCGGGGCACCCCACCGCGAACTCGACGAGGGTTGCCGGCCAGCAAGCCGGGGCTTGACGCTGGCGCTCGTGACCTGCCGGCAGCATAGCGGCTGTGGATGCGACCGGACCAGCCGGCGGGGGATGGCTACGCTGACCGCATGGCCGACACCCCGCCCGGTGCACCCCTGCCGTCGCCGCCCACGCCCGCCGATCCGGCTGTCGTCGCGGCGCCCCGGATGCCGCCGCGCCGACTGGTTTGGCTGCGGTTCCTGGTGCTGGCCGGGGTGGTGCTGTTCATCGCGGCGTGCGCGGTCTTCATGGTCATCACCCTCGGCCAGTCGCTGGGCCTCGACGCGCTGCTCATCGGGGTGGTCGCCGCGATCCTGCCGGTGCCGGTGCTGGTCGCCTGCTTCCTCTGGCTCGACCGGTACGAGCCGGAACCGCTGAAATACCTGATCTTCTGCTTCGCCTGGGGCGCGTTCGTCTCCACCGCCGCCTCGCTGAAGGTGAACGAGTTCGCCGCCGGGCGGTTCGCCGACTGGGGGCTGCCGGAGGCGCTGACCGGCGTGCTGGTGGCGCCGTTCATCGAGGAGCTGACCAAGGCCCTCGGTCCGATCCTGCTGCTGGTGTTCCGGCGTCGGGAGTGGTCCGGGATAACCGACGGCCTGGTCTACTGCGGGCTCTCCGCGGTCGGCTTCGCGATGGTGGAGAACATCCTCTACCTGGGCGGGTACGGCTATGCGGCTGGCGCCGACCGGTACGGCCCGGCGACCGGCACCCAGCAGGTGATCGCCATCTTCATCGTGCGGATCCTCCTGTTCGGGTTCGCCCATCCGCTCTTCACCTCGATGACAGGTGTCGGGCTCGGTGTCGCCTCGCGCACGGCCGACCGGCGGGTCCGCGTGCTCGCCCCCATCGCCGGCCTGCTGCTGGCGATGATGCTGCACGGCACGTGGAACCTGCTGCCGACGTTGACCCAGGCCACCGGCGAAGCGGTGATCATGCTGTACGGCTTCCTGGGCCTGATGGTGCCGGTGTTCTTCGGCACGGTCGGGCTGGCCGTGTGGCTGCGCGCCTGGGAGGGGCGGCTCACCGAGCGGACCCTGCCCGACTACGTGCGCGCCGGCTGGCTGAGCCCGCCCGAGGTGGCCGCCCTGAGCAGCCTGGGCCGCCGGCACGCGGCCCGCAGCTGGGCACGCCGGGTCGCCGGCGACGCCGGGGTGCGGGCGATGCGCGGGTACCAGCTCGCCGCGACGCGGCTGGCCCTGCTGCGCGACGGGACGCTTCGTGGTCTGGACCGTAAGCCCGCCGACCGGGAGCGGGCGGTTGCCGAGGAACGGCAACTGCTGGAGGCCATCACCGCGCACCGGTCGTTCTTCGTGGGGCGTGACCCGCAGGCGCCGGTGGGTGTCTGGGACGGCAGCCGCTACCACCTGCGGTTCCCGGACGGTACGCAGCGGCCGGTGGAAGCGCCCGACGAGCCGGTCGTGCCGATCCCGGTGGTGCTCGCCCCGCCGCCGCCCCCCATGGGCTACGCGCCGCCCGGTTGGCACGGCCTGCGCCCCCCGGCGCCGTGGCCGCCCGGTCACTCCTGACGGGCGCTGGCGGGGGTCAGGTCATCAGGGTGGTGAGGAAGTCACCGAGCCCCTGCGCCATCGCCATC
This sequence comes from Micromonospora sp. NPDC049580, assembly GCF_040675595.1. NCBI lineage: Bacteria > Bacillati > Actinomycetota > Actinomycetes > Micromonosporales > Micromonosporaceae > Micromonospora > Micromonospora sp. NPDC049580. Next base: position 2,152 of record NZ_JBFAPG010000161.1, on the reverse strand, counting down.
AGCGCGGCTCCGATCCCCTTGAACATCTGCGCGGCCCCGTCCGGCCGGAACGCCATGAAGTAGATCAGGAACGCGACGCTGCCCCAGGCCAGCAGTTTCTTCACGAATACCGGCATCGTCCCTCCCCAGGGCCCACGGTCGCCGGCTGGCTTCCCACGCCACGGGCTGGCAAACGGCGCGGTGGCGCCCGCTGGCCAGGGGAGGTGCGTCAGAGATAGAGGCCGGTGGAGTCGTTCTCGACCCGCTCGGCGGCCACGGCGTGCACGTCGCGCTCCCGCAGCAGCACGTACCCGCGGCCGTGCAGCTCGACCTCGGAACGCTCGTCCGGGTCGAAGAGCACCCGGTCGCCGGAGACGATGGCGCGGACGTTCGGCCCCACGCCGACGGCGGTGGCCCACGCGAGGCGCTTGCCGACCGCGGCGGTAGCCGGGATGACGATGCCAGCGGTGGAACGGCGCTCGCCCTCGCTGCCGTCCATGCGTACCAGCACGCGGTCGTGCAGCAGGCGGATCGGCAGGCCGGAGTCGAAATCCTGGTCGGCGGTCACGGGGCAGACGCTACCGTGTCGCGGGGGACCGGCCGCTGGTGGTTACGTCCCTGGCCGTCCGGGGCATTGTGTGGCGGAACTGCCCTACGGTGTGGGGAACGGACGTATGCTGTCCGACCTGTCGCCGTGGGCGGACGACTCTTCTGCCAGGAGGTGCGCTTGAGCCGCTTCGAGCGGGTACGCGGGCGGCTGCGCCGCGCCTACCGGTCAGGACAGGAGTCGGTTCGCGCGGCTCAGGAGACGCCGAGCGACGCGCCGGAGACGGCCGGGGTGGCCTCGCCGGCCGTTCCCGGGCCCGCCGCTCCGGCGAAGGCCACGGTCGTCGGCGCGGAGCCTCCGGTGGACCTGCACAGCTCGACGTCCAGCCGGGACGACGCCGACGTGCCGCACGGGCTGCGGATCGCCGCCGCCTGGTGCTGGCGGCTGATCGTGATCGGCGTGGTGGCGTGGGCGCTGCTCCGGATCGTCGGCACGGTCCGGATCGTGATCATCCCGCTGGCCATCGCGTTGCTGCTCTCGGCGTTGCTCGCGCCGGCCGTGGGTTGGCTGCTGCGGGCCCGGTTGCCCCGTTCGCTGGCGACGGCCGTGGTGCTGGTCGGCGGTCTGGCGGGCGTCATCGGCACGCTGACCCTGGTGGTCAACGAGTTCATCCAGGGCGTACCGGAGCTGAGCGAGAAGTCCTCGCAGGGCGTCCGGCAGATCCAGAACTGGCTGAAGACCGGCCCGTTGCACCTGTCCGACACCCAGCTCGACCGCTACATCAACGAGGCGCAGGGCTGGATCAACGACAACACCTCGAAGTTCACCAGCGGCGCGCTGAGCACCGCGGCGACGCTGGCGGAGGTGCTGACCGGCACGCTGCTGGTGCTGTTCGCGACGTTCTTCTTCCTGCGCGACGGCAACAAGATCTGGCGTTTCCTCGTCCGGCTGCTGCCGGTGGCCGCCCGGTGGAAGGTCGACGACGCCGGCCGCGCCGCCTGGCAGACCCTCGTCGCGTACGTCCGCGCGACCGTGCTGGTCGCCTTCATCGACGCGGTCGGCATCGGCATCTTCCTGGTCATCTTCGACGTGCCGTTCGCCTTCCCGCTGGCGGCCCTGGTGTTCCTCGGCGCGTTCATCCCGATCGTCGGCGCGGCGCTCTCCGGTGGGGTGGCGGTGCTGGTGGCGCTTGTCGACAGCGGGCCGGTAACCGCGCTGATCATCCTGGGTGCGGTTATCGGTGTGCAGCAGGTGGAGGGCCACATCCTCCAGCCCCTCATCATGGGCCGGGCGGTGGCCATCCACCCGCTCGCGGTGATCATCGGGATCGCGGCCGGCGTGGTGCTCGCGGGCATCACCGGCGCGCTGGTCTCCGTGCCGCTGATCGCGGTGCTGAACACCGCCGTACGCCGACTGGCCGCCCGGACGGTCCCGGACACCCCACCCGACGCCGTCGTCGTCGCCGCGCAGGCCCCCTGACCGCACGAGCGGCGCGCCTCCCGCGCCATGATCACGCACGATCGTTGATGTAGTGGGGTGGCGGGGCGGGGGTGGGGCGGCATGCGTGTTTTTTGTGGTACTGGGGGGGGGGGTGGGGGGTTGACCAGTCTGTACTGAAGTGAGCCC